>JAILFF010000206.1 GCA_024697705.1 Ruminococcus sp. | reverse complement strand
GAGATACTCGGACAGTTCATTGCGGGTATTCTTGGGGCGCTCAGTGAGGATAAGGCAGACCTTTTTCTGTTCCTTTGCTATCCCACATATATAGACAGCCCGTCTAAAAAACAGGGAGAGATGAACATATTCAATCTTCCCGATCTTCATGATTTCGACGGTGCTGTGATATTCGGCAGCGGTCTTGATTTCAGGGACAGGGTCGATAATATTATTGCACGCTGCGAAGAAGCAGGTATCCCCGTGATAATCCAGGGCGCCCGCAGGGAAGGTATCAGCTATGTCGGCTCCGACAACTATCAGGCTACGAAGGATATGTGTGCTCACCTGAGAGACAAACACGGCGTAAGGAGCATTGTCTTTTTTGCGGGTTCGAGGGATTCCCATGATTCGGAATTAAGGCTCAATGCCCTGCGGGATTATCTCAGAGAGAACGATTGCAAAGACGAGCTTAAAGAAGTTTTTTACACCAACTGGGAAAACGCCGCTGCCACAAGGCGCGTTACCGAGATGTGTACAAAAGGGGAGACGCTCCCCGACGCTGTAATTTGCGCTAACGACGGTCTTGCGATGGAGACCTGCGTTACGCTCGACAAATTCGGCTATGATGTGCCCCGCGACGTTAAAGTTACAGGATACGACTATATAGACTACGGGCAGGTCTTCTATCCTTCTATTGCTTCCGTGGATCAGTGCTTTGAGGAGATGGGCGCGGCTGTCGTAAAGCTGTGGAAAGAATTGATGACCGGCGCGGAGAAGGGCAGAAGTCTTGTTATCCAATGTAAGTTCGTTCCGGGCGACAGCTGCAACTGCTTTGAGTACAGAAACAGCGACAAGCTGAGAAGGAACAAAGGACGAGAGTATTTCTCGAACCGTGCCAAGACCACTTACTTCAACCGAAAGCTCGATCTCATCGACTCTACCGTGCTTTCGTGCCTTACTTATAAGGATTTCAAAAAGAACCTTTTAGAGCTGCTGACAAAGGATCACAACTATGAAGGCGATTCGTTTCATCTTATACTGGAGCCGAATTTCGGGCTTTCCATCTACGACCCGAGCATAAAGCTAAACACCGACAGATACAGCACAAATATGGAGATAGTCTATTCTACCGAAGACGGAAGGAATGCAAAATGCGATAATTTCCGTTCCAGCGACCTTGTGCCCGGTTACGATCCCGAAGGAGAAGATCATCTGTACGTTTTCCTTCCTCTTCACGAAACGGATCAGGCTTTCGGTTATCTGGTATTCAGGGATTGCCTTGAAAATGTGCAGAATCGCTTACTTCAGAACTATCAGCACCGTATGAGTCTGGTATTCGATAAGTTCCGCCACGCCCTGACTCTCAACCTTATCAACAAGAGACTGCTCGATCTCATGAGGCGCGACCCGCTTACGAACGTCAATAACCGTATGGCGTATGAGGATAACGAGAAGCATTTGCAGGCTAAGATAGATACCGACCCCGATCTTGCGTTCGCGATAGCGATGTTCGATGTGAACAATCTTAAGCTGATAAACGACACGGAGGGTCACGAGGCAGGAGATGTTTACCTGCTGAGAGCCTGCCGCCTAATATGCAACGTATTCAAGCACAGCACGGTATACAGGATGGGAGGCGACGAGTTCATAGCCGTCCTCACGGGTGAAGATTTCAATAACCGTGAAACGCTTCGACAGAGATTCAACGAACTGCTCAGCCCATATTCGGATACTCTTCCTCTGCCGCCCGAGTATGTGTCAGTAGCCTTCGGCATAGCGGTGTTCGACTCCGAGACGGACGTCTGCGTTTCCGATGTGGCAAAACGCGCCGACGAGGAGATGTACAGGGATAAAGCGGCGAAAAAATCCGCAGTATAAAGCTGTTACAAGATATTTACAAAAGGCAGACCGCTGCGATATAGCGGTCTGCTTTTGCATTATTTTTGCTTTGCGATGTCTTCGGATTAATAGTACGGAAGTGTTTCATATTCTTTTGTGCAATCGTAACAATGAAACAGCCCGGTTTTTAAATGTATTGACAAATTTAAAAGAAAGTTGTACCTTTTGTCTTTACAAATCGAATCGGTTGTGCTATAATTTGTACAAAGCTGTACGGTACATTGTATTGTTGATCGTTTACCGAAAGAGAGGGCTGTTAAAGATATGGATAATTATAAGTATCTGATGATCGTCGATTGGGTAAAGAACCGTATCGCGACGGGAAATCTCAAGCCGAACGACCGGTTTCTCACCGAAAAGCAGCTCTGCAACATACACGGGGTGAGCAGACAGACGGTAAGGCAGGCGCTGACAAGGCTCGAAAGCGAGAACGTGCTCGTAAGGGTGCGCGGAAGCGGTACCTTCGTCGGCACAAGGGCGGATATTTCCTCGCCTGTTTCCGTTAAGGGCAATATCGGCGTGATCTCGACCTATTTCAGCGATTATATCTTCCCGCACATCGTTACGGGCATCGAAAGCGTGCTTGGCAACAGCGGATGCACCATGCAGCTTGCCATCACGCACAATCAGGTGTCGGAGGAGCGTCAGGCGCTTAAATCCATGCTTGCGAACGGCGTTCAGGGACTAATTGTCGAGCCGTCAAAAAGTGCTCTGCCCAATCCGAACAGGGATCTCTACGACAAACTCAGGGCGAGCAATATCCCAATCGTGTTCTTCAACGCAAAGTACCCCTGGTCCGATCTTCCGTGCGTGGCAATGGACGACGAGGCGGCGGGAAGGATAGTTACCGATCATCTTTTCGCCTGCGGGCACAAGAAGATCGCGGGCATATTCGCGCTTGACGACATTCAGGGGCATCTGCGTTACAGCGGCTTCATTAACAGCTGCCTTGCCAACGGAGTGAACGACGCCGAACGGAGCGTCTGCTGGTTCGCGGCTTCCGACAGAGGTACTGCATTCGCCGCCGCGAAAGATAAGCTTCTGGAGCTTCTGTGCGGGAAGACTGCGGTGGTATGCTATAACGACAAGCTCGCCGTGAGGGTGCTGGGACTCTGCCGCGAGAACGGGCTGAAAGTCCCCGGGGATATCTCCGTGGTGGGCATCGACGATTCGCGCTACGCTTCGATCTGCGAGGTGCCGCTCACGACCGTTCATCACCCGCACCGCCTTCTCGGAGAGGCTGCGGCGAACACCATTCTCGATATGATAAACAGCCGCACATTTACCGCCGAAAACAAGACCTTCGCACCCAAGCTGATCGTCAGGAGTTCGGTGGCGAAGCTCGGATAAGACGCAGACATCTTCGGAAAATTGTAAGATACTGCCTGCGTGATGATTCCCGAACGGCGGCAGCCGTGTTTGGAACAATGTTTGATTTTTTAATATGAAGCATAAAAAATTAAACATTTTTGGTAAAATTTTTGGTATAAATGTATGCACAAGTTGTATATAATGTAAGTACAAGTTAAGCAGGCTGTGTAACGGCACAAATGCACAGCTATAATAAAAAATTGCTATATTTTCATATAGCTATGTTTATTGAGGAGGAATTTATCATGAAAGTCAAAAAGATTTTTGCAATGACAGTAAGTATGGCACTTTGCATAGCTATGTGCGCGGGCTGCGGCAGCACCGGCGGAAGCGAGGGCGGAAACGATACCCCCGCTACCACAAAGGCTCCCGACGCTGCGGCTGAGGGAGGCAGCACCGAAGGCGGAAATACCGACGGCGGTTCGGCTCCCGCTTCGGGCGAGCTCATCAAAGTCGGCATCATCAATAACGACCCCAACGAGTCGGGTTACAGAACCGCAAACGACAAGGACCTCAAGGAGGCTTTCTCCGAGGCTAACGGCTTCAAGGCAGATTTCTCTTACAGCTTAAAGAACGACGAGCAGATCGCTGCCGCTCAGAAGTATATACAGGACGAAGTTGATTATCTGCTTCTCTCCGCTGCCGATACCGCAGGCTGGGACACCGTTCTTAAGGACGCTCAGGCAGCAGGCGTACAGGTAATACTCTTCGACAGAACCATCGACGCCGATCCTTCTCTCTATGCCGCTTCCGTTGTTTCGGATATGGCTAAGGAAGGTCAGACCGCCGTTGACTGGCTGAAGGGTCAGAACCTCGGCAAGTACGAGGTTATCCATCTCCAGGGCGTAATGGGCACCGCTGCTCAGAAGGGTCGTTCGCAGGCTCTGATCGACACCGCCGCTTCCGAAGGCTGGACCATCGTTGAGGAGCAGACCGCCGAGTGGAACGCAGAAAAGGCTCAGCAGATCGTTCAGTCCGCTATCGACTCTAACAAGAGCTTCAACGTTATCTATGCCGAGAACGACGATATGGCAAAGGGCGCAGTTGCCGCTCTCGATAAGGCTAACATCTCCCACGGCGTAGGCAAGGACGTCATTGTAATGGGCTTCGACTGCAACAAGTGGGCTCTTGAGGAGCTTAAGGCAGGCAACTGGAACTACGACGGTCAGTGCAACCCCTTCCAGTCCTCCTACATCAAGGATATAATCACCAAGCTCCAGAACGGCGAGACCATTGCCGAAAAGACCATCATCATGGACGAAAAGGGCTTCGACGCCGCTACCATCACTCAGGAAGACGTTGACAAGTACGGCATCTGATGATAAGTTTCATGTAATCAAGCTTTAAATAACCCCAAAGCCGAAATAATTCAGAATAGGTGCGGTGAGGCATACCTTCAAGTGTGTGTCGCCGCATTTATTTTAAACTTGGTTTGGGTAAATTGTACAAAACAGACCCTTTTGTTACTTGGGAGTGGTATAAATGAGTGAAAGAGCGCTGCTTGAACTGCGCGGTATATATAAATCATTTCCCGGTGTAAAGGCACTTCAGAACGTTGATTTTACCCTGCAAAAGGGCGAGATACACGCGCTTATGGGCGAGAACGGCGCAGGCAAATCAACGCTCATAAAAGTGTTCACGGGAGTACACGTTAAAGACGCGGGGGATATTTTCATCGAGGGGCAGTCGGTTCAGATACGCTCCCCGAAGGAGGCTCAGGAAAACGGCATAAGCACCGTTTATCAGGAGATTTCTCTCTGCCCGAACCTGTCGGTCGCCGAGAATATTTTCATCGGACGCGGCGAGGGCAAGTTCGTAAACTGGAAGGAAAACAATAAGAAGGCGGGAGAGCTGCTCGAAAGCCTCGGTATAAACGTAAAGCCCACGCAGCAGCTCGGAAGCTGCTCGATCGCGGTGCAGCAGATGATAGCAATAGCAAGAGCCGTCGATATGGAATGTCGGGTGCTCATTCTCGACGAGCCGACCTCCTCCCTCGACGAATCCGAGGTGGCGAAGCTCTTCAAGCTGATGCGTGACCTCAAAGCCCGCGGAGTCGGCATAATCTTTGTTACTCACTTCCTCGATCAGGTCTATGAGGTCTGCGACAGGATAACCGTTCTGCGCGACGGTAAGCTGGTGGGACAGTACGATATCGAAACGCTGCCCCGCGTACAGCTCGTATCGAAGATGCTCGGCAAGGAGCTTGACGATATGGCGGACATCAAGAACGATATCCCCGTTTTCGAGAACTCCGATCAGACCCCCGTTTACGAGGGAACGAACCTTTGCAGCACCGAGGGCATCAGTCCCTTCGATTTCAAGATACGCAAGGGCGAGATAAACGGCTTCACGGGACTGCTCGGTTCGGGTCGAAGCGAATGTGTGAGAACGATATTCGGCGCGGACAAGGTAACGAGCGGCACCGTCAAGGTCGATGGTCGGGAGGTAAAGATCACCAAGCCCATCGACGCGATGAAGCAGGGAATAGCTTACCTTCCCGAGGACAGAAAGCGCGACGGGATCATCGGCGACCTTTCGGTAAAGGACAATATCATACTTGCGCTTCAGGTGAAGACGGGCTTCTTCAAGCCGTTCTCGAAGTCTGAGGCTATCGAATTCGCCAACGAATACATAAAGCTTCTCGACGTAAAGACCGCCTCGGTCAACACGCCGATCAAGTCTCTCTCGGGCGGAAATCAGCAGAAGGTCATTCTTGCCCGCTGGCTGCTCACTCACCCGAAATATCTTATCCTTGACGAGCCTACACGAGGCATCGACGTAGGCACAAAGGTGGATATTCAAAAGCTGATGCTGAAGCTTGCGTCGGAAGGCATGAGCGTTACGTTCATCTCCTCCGAGACCGACGAAATGCTCCGCACCTGCTCGCGCCTGCTCGTTATGCGCGACAGAAAGCTCGTCGGAGAGCTTACGGGCGATCAGCTGACTCAGGCTTGCGTAATGAATACGATAGCGGGAGGTGACAAAAATGCCGCAGACAAATAATGATGCGAAGCCCGCAAATATTCTCGCGGGACTTCTGAAAAATCAGCTGGTGATACCGCTTGCGGCACTTTTGCTGCTCGCGCTCTTCAACCTTATCGCCGACCCTTCGTTCTTCAAGATAACCCTCTCGCAGAACTCGAACGGCGACCCTGTACTGAACGGATACCTTATTACTATACTTGATTTTGGTTCCGAGCTTGCTATACTCGCCCTTGGTATGACGCTTGTAACGGCTGCCTCGGGCGGACAGGACATCTCGGTCGGCGCCGCAATGGCAATAAGCGGAAGCGTTATGCTCCGCGTGCTGTGCGGCTCCGATTCGAGAGCTGAAACGATGCAGGCTCCAATCATCGTGGCTTTCATTATCAGCTGCGTTGTGGCGATGCTTTTCGGAGCTTTCAACGGCTCGCTCGTCGCCTTCTTCCGCATACAGCCGATGGTCGCGACGCTGATACTCTTCACGGCGGGACGCTCCATTGCCGCGTGGATAAACCACAACGAGCTCCCCATCGTCAAAGACCCCGGCTTCGGCTACTTCGGAAACTATATCCCGGGCATACCGATACCCACGCCTTTCTTTATCGCGGTGGGCTGCTTCATAATCATGTGGGCGCTGCTGAAATTCACGACCCTCTCGCTCTATGTGCAGTCGGTCGGAATCAATGAGAAGACCTCGCGCCTGAACGGTCTTAACCCCGAGTTCATCAAGCTCATGACATACGTTATTCTCGGCGTGTGCGTTTCGATCGCGGGCTTTATCAAGGTAAGCCGCCTTTCGACAATCAATTACTCGGTTATCGCAAAGGATATCGAAATGGACGCTATCCTTGCCGTAGCTCTCGGCGGTAACGCTCTCGGCGGCGGCAAGTTCAGCATGGGCGCTTCGGTGCTCGGCGCTTACGTTATCCAGTTCCTTACGACCACTCTTTACAAGTTCGGCGTAAGCGCGGACGCTCTTCCCGCATACAAGGCGGTAGTAGTTATCCTGCTCGTTACCATGAGCGCTCCCGCAGTAAGAGAAAAGATCAACGCATTAAAGAACAAGAAGAACGCGGGCAAGCAGGCATCAGCCGCGGGCAACGCATAACAAGGGGGGACGGTATATGTCAAAGACAAACAAGGACGGCTTTCTGAAAGCCCCTTCCAAAATGACCGATACTAACCTGCTGACCACGATAACCATTACAGTATTCTTTGTTATGTATCTCTGCTCGATACTCTTCCTGAAGCAAGGATTCCTGAAACCGCAGGCATTTCTGAACCTCTTGAACAACAACGCCGCGCTCATAATACTTTCGTGCGGCATGAGCCTTGTAATGATAACGGGCGGCATAGATATCTCGGTGGGCGGAGTTACCTCTCTCGTAAGTATGTGCTGCGCCGTTTACCTCGATATGCACGGCGGAAACATCATCGTTTCGATGCTTCTTGCAATAGCGATCGGGCTTGCCTTCGGACTTGTTCAGGGCTATCTCGTGGCTTATCTCGAAATACAGCCCTTCATCGTGACGCTTGCGGGAATGTTCTTCGCAAGAGGCATGACGACCATCGTAAACAACAAGCCGTTCAACGTCGAGAACGAGGCGTTCGTAAAGCTTAAGGACACCCGCGTTATCATACCTTTCCTCGGCACGACCAATAAGAAGGGTATGTATATTCCCGCGTACATCGAGATAGGCGTAGTAGTTGCGCTCATCGTTGCGGCGGTAATGTTTGTCGTTCTGAAATGGACGAAGACGGGCCGCGGCTTCTATGCGGTCGGCGGCAACAAGCAAAGCGCTCTGATGCTCGGCGTAAACGTAAAGAAGACGGTATTCCTTTCGCATCTTATCTGCGGGCTTTTGGCGGGAATAGGCGGATTTGTTTACTTTATGCACGTTGGTTCGGGCTCGCCCTCTCACGCTTCGGGTGCCGAGATGAACGCCATCGCTTCCTCGATAATTGGCGGCACGATGCTGACGGGCGGTGTGGGCAACATCGCGGGCACGGTATTCGGCGTGCTTTCACTCGCGCTGATACAGAACGTCGTTTCCTCGCTGGGTCTCCAGGACGCCTGGTGGACGGGCATCACGATCGCGGCTATGCTCTGCATATTCCTTATTGTACAGAGCATTATCATTGCCCGACGCAAGAAGGCTAATCTTTCTGCGGGCAAGGAAGAGGCAAAGACAGACAAGGCGGCATAGACGCAAGTCTCAATAAGAATGCTTCATAGATAATCTCTTCTTTCTGACGATATTCCCCGACAGATCTGTTTTGTCGGGGGTATCGTTTTTTTATGAAGTGAGGCGAGATAAACTATCACGGCAGAGATAAACGCTATATCCGTTTATCAAAAAAGAGCGCTCACACAGGAGCGCCCCTGCTATATTGTTGCGGACCGATAAAGCTTGGTATCGTATATTTTACAAAAATGTTAAAAAAAATCGGTCGCTTTTCCCGATTCGGACTAATGCTTGACATTTTTCTGTGTTTGTGATAAAATTATTATAGAGATTACAAAGTTAATAGTGCAGAGTGAATAGTTAAGGTGCGCCTTCGGCAAGTATTATGCGGAGAAGCCACGAACGCAGTTCGTGCAAACTATCCACTGTTCACTATTAACTGTTAACTTAAAACAGCGGGGGTGTGTAAATGTTCGATTCCGCACTGTATCTTTCGTATATGATAACCGAGGTCTTCTGCGTTTTCTTTTCGGTGGGCATCATCGTCAAGGCGAATAAGAATGTCGGTACCGATATGCAGATGCGCCATTTCAAGGGAATGGTGTGGTGCTTTGTCGTATACCTGATAAGCGACAGCGTGTGGGCGCTCGGGCAGGGCGGTATCATCCCTTTCAGCAGGGCGATGAATAAGCTCACAAGCGCATTGGGGCTTGTTGCGGTGTCGGCGCTGACGCTCGGGTGGAGCATTTTCGTAATCTACCGTATCGGGCATAACAATATGAAGTTTTTCATGCTGCTGATGGTACTGCACCACACCATAATGATCGTTGATGTGATACTTGTCGTGTCTTCCGTCTTCACGGGATACCTGTTCTTCATCGACGAGAACAACATCTATCAGTTGGGGAACGGGTTTACGCTCCACCTCGTGCTCATCTTCGTACAGCTTTTCGGCAGCGGTATCTTTTCGTTCGCACAGAGCTTCTCGAATATGCAGGTAAAGCTCAAAAAGGAGTACCGTCTGCCGCTGTTTTTCATAATCCTTCCGTCCGCAGCGGCGGTGCTGGAGGGGATACTGCCGCTTGTGCCGATCGTTTCTCTCGGGATATTTATGGCGATACTTCTTTCGTTTCTTGAGATACAGAACAACGAGATATATTCGGACGCTCTCACGGGGCTCAACAACCGAAGGAGCATGGAGATATTCCTGCAAGAGAAGATACGCGCCGCTTCAAACGAAAAGCCGTTTCGGCTGTATATCATTGATGTCAACGACTTCAAGCAGGTCAACGATAAATTCGGGCATCTCGTGGGTGACAACGCGCTGCGGCTCGTCGCAGATTCGCTCCATAACGTTTCGGACAGATACCGCGGCTTCTGCGCGAGGTACGGCGGCGACGAGTTCGTGCTGATAATCAGCGAGGAAGCGGGCGTTCAGGAGGAGCTTCAAGCCGAAATAAACGTTCTGCGCGAAAGCCGTGCCGACCTTCTCCCACAGATAAGCGTGTGTTCGGGGCATACGGTGTGCCGCTCGGCAGAGGAGACGGTCTCGCAGCTCATAGAGAAGGCTGACGAGCAGCTGTATATCCTTAAGGAGCAGTATCACGCGCAGAATAAAGAGCCCGAATGAATCGGATTAAGGATACACCGCACAAAGACCGCCTGACGGCTTTGCGCACAATCTTTGTGCGGTGTATCCTTAACAGTGAAAAAAGCGGCTGCTGCCCGATGGCAGTAACCGCTTTTCTTTTATGATCTTTTATACCGGCTATTCAATTCCGACTGATGCGGGATATTAAGTCAGGAATTTGCTATCGTAATAATGTGCGATTTGTTTTTGTATACTACCCATTTGCCGTCCACCTTTGCGCAGACCATTATGCTGTATTTGCCCGGCTGGAGCTTGGGCGAGGTGTAACAGTAATTCACGGAAGAATTGTCGAACGTCTTTTTCAGTCTCCACTTGCCCGACTGAAATACCGCAAGTCCGTATCCCTCCGCATAGTAGATACGGTTCCATTTCAGACGGAACTGTCTGCCCTTTACTTCGACCTTGACGTCGGGATGGGGAGAGCAGACATGGGGCTGATCGGACGAACCGTCGAACTTTACGGTGCAGCCTGTTGTCTTTACCGGAACGACATAAGACCTGTCGTCGGCGCGGACGGCGTTTCTCACCGCCTTGCTTTCACCGAGCGTAAAAGCAAAGTCGGAGCTGCTCAGAGCGGCGGCGGTCTTCGGCATGAATTTCATCGTCAGGACCGTTCCCTTTTCATAATAGATGTAATTGCAGCCCGTTCCGTCGTCGAACGTCGCAAGATCTGACCACTCGATATCTATCTTGCCGTTCTTGTTGCAGTCGGGGATAGAGACGGCTTTTACCTTGTACGGAGTGCTTCTGGTGCAGCCGATCAGCTCAAACAGCGTATTGTCAAAGCTGACAGACGTTTTGAAGCCGTTGAGTCCCGTGTTTTCGTCGATATTGAGCGTAACGGTAAACGGCAAGCCGAGCCTGAACGTCTCCTCTTCGGGCTTGAGCGACAGCGCAAGGCAGTCCTTCGCGTAGTCGAAGTCCAAGCCGTTTTCTCTTGCGTAGGTCTCGCCATCCGAGTCGTCGTAGCAGTGCAGCTTGAAGTGATCGACCTTATCGTCAGCCGTAATGAATCCGAAAGCCAGTCTGCCGATGCTCGTCACTCTGCGGGGGATAGTGACCTCTTTCAGCAGCGTATCGCTGTAAAAAGCGTCCTCGCCGATGCTCTTTAAGCTGTTCGGGAGCTTTACGCTTTCAAGCTTGCCGCAGCTCTCGAAAGCCGCGTCTTCAATGCTTGTAACGCCTTCGGGGATAGTCACGCTCGTGACCGAACCGTTGCCGAAGAACGCATATTCGCCGATGGTGGTAACGCCTTCGGGGACGACAGCTTCTCCTTCGACCGTTTCCGCGTCGATAAGAATGTTGTTTATGACAACGTAAGAACTTATCTTCCGCTGCGCTTCGAGACACGGCGTATGGTCAAAAGCGCTTCCGCCGATGCTCGTTACGCCCTTGGGAATATAGACCTCTTCAAGAGCTTTGCAGTCTTCAAAAGCACAGGTGCCTATGCTCTTAAGGCTTTCGGGGAGAGAAACGCTTGTCAGGCTTTCGCAGCCGCAGAAAGCGTTGGAGCCTACGCTTACAAGCCCTTCGGGGAAAATAACGCTTTTCAGCCCCGTACATTCATAGAAAGCAAGCGGCATGATGTCGGTAACGCCTTCGGGGATAGTCACGCTCGTCAGCGCCTCACATTCAAGGAAAGCACGGTAGCTTATCTCTGTAACGCCGTCGGGGATCACTACGTCTCCCGCCGCTTTATTTCCGTCGATAAGGATACCGTTTACGATAACGAGCGGGTCTTCTTCCTGCTTTGCTTTTAACCAAGCCGTATTGTTAAACGCCCGGTCGCCGATGTTGGTAACGCTTTCGGGGATCTCGATACTTGCAAGCTTAGTGCAGTCCTCAAAAGCCTCGTGACCTATTGTTTTCATGCTTTCGGGGAGGGTGACGCTTTCAAGATTCTCGCACCTTTGGAAAGCGCAGTTGCCGATGCTCGTAACGCCTTCGCTGATAATTACTTTCTTTATTATCTTTCTGTCTAGATTATTTACTACGCTCCACGGAGCCATACCCTTGCCATAATTGTCCATATTGCCGTTGCCGACGATGGAAAGCGTACCCAGAGTGTCAAGTGTCCAGACAAGCCCTTCGCCGCAGGTACCGCCCGACTTGGTCATTGTTATCGCACTCGCCGAGATGTCAAGCCCCGTGCCGCCCGCAGCGGGAAGAGCCGTACCTCCGAGCACAAAAGCCAAAGCCGCAGCCGAAGCCGCTATTCTTTTGATAGAACGTTTCATAAAAATTACCTCCGTTTTGTTGAATGTGATTTAAAACCTTAAGTGTCTCTGAAAATTCCTATATATTTTCATATAATATAATAGCACAAAAAAAGCGTGATTGCAATACTTTTTAATAAAAATATATTATTTGAAAATAAAAGATATATCATATACTTTTGTATATGGCAGTCATCAATGCCGCTCGGCGGATCCCGCGGAAAATGAAGACAAATAAAACGGCAGCTCCCGAAAGAACTGCCGCTTTTGTTATTTATGCCGTTTTAAAACAATGTCGGCTCATGCGATCTTTACGGTGACCGCTCTGCCCGAGATATCGCTTGTATCCCATTTGCCGTTTACCTTCGCACAGACGACGAGCTTGTAGGTGCCGCGGCTCATCTTCGGCGAGGTGTAGGAAGTCACGCTTCCGCCGAGCTGGACCTTCGTTCTCCATCTGCCCGACTGGTATACCGCTATGCCGTACTTCTCGGCACCCGAGACAGCCGTCCATTTCAGGCGGAACTGTTCGCCCGATACCTGTGCGCTTACAACGGGGTATTTCGTGCCGCTTGCTTCGCCCGCGGTCACGGTGACGGCGTTTGAATAATCCTTGTTCCACTTGCCGCCGAACTTCGCTATTACCGCGATCTTGTACTTTGTGCCCGCTTTCAGTTTTTTGAGCGTGTAGGAATTGCCCGTGCCGCTGTCGAGAAGCTCCCATTTGCCGTTTACATATCCTACGATCCCGTAGGCTTCGGCGCCTTGTACCTTCGACCGGGTGAGCTTCACGGAGCCGCTGCCCTGTTCGTATTTCAGGGTCGGTACGCGGTCGGAGGGCTCGGGAATATCGCTTTCCGACTTGTATTCGATGGTCACGTCGGCGTTTACGGTGTAGGTACACTTTGTCTTGGCAGTGGTCTGCTTCTTGCCGTTTATGTACCATGCCGCGCCGTCCTTTCCCGTTACCGCAAGCTTCAGAACGGTGCCCTTCGGTACTGTCATGCCCGAGCTTACTCTTATGGTGACGGCTTCTTCCTGTGCGTCGATGGTATCGTATGCGGCTGAAATGCCCTTGCCGAGAGTTACCTTGCAGGGAGCGCCCGTGAATACGGGGTACAGTATGATCGGCGTTTCGGAGATCGTTACCGTGATGCTCCTGCTTGTTATGTTATAGGCTTTCTTGCCCTTTACCATGTTCCGGTGGTCGAGTACCGAATCCTTTGAATCGACCGCCGTGAACGTGAACTGCTTGCCTACGGGGTAGGTAGAGCCGCTGTCGTAGCCTTCGGGGTACTTGACGCTTCCGCCCGAGAGGAACGTTTCGTCAACGATGACGATGCCCCTCTTGGCTTCGGCGTCTTCCTTGTAGAAGGCTTTGACGTCTATCGCCTCGGAAGGCATTGTGAAGGAGAGCGTGCTTTGCTCGACATCCCGGTTTCCGAGCTTCCGGTGGTCGAATTTGTAGCCGCTGTACGGCACGGCGGTGAGCTTTATCATCGTGCCCGATTCGTATTTGAGCGTTTCGCCCGTTACGGTGAGCGTTTCGGGAAGAGCTGCGCGAATCTCTCCCGCTTCGTTACCGCCGAAGAGCTCCGCCGAAAGATTCAGATCATAGCCGTAAACCGAGACGGAGCCCTTGTCCTTATCGCTGCCGAGTACCCCGAGATAGGTGCGTCTCTTGCCCGTCGAATCGTCCACAAAAGCCGTAACGCCGTATTTTGTGAGCCATTCGGTTATGACGGTCTTGTTAAGGAGCATATTCTTGTAAGCGACGTGATATACCGTTACCGAAGCGGGACGGGTGCTTTCACTGCTTCTGTCGCTGCCCTCGCCGACGATAAGGTCGTCAATGCCGTCGTTATTGAGGTCGCCCGAAGCGAGCGACACCGCCTCGCCCTTGTTCACGGGGAAGGTGCGTTTGAGCTCCCGGTCGTTAATGTTCAGCATATCGCCGTTCGAGAATTCGTAAAAGTTCACGGTAGCGCCGATGTTGTTATCGGTATTGCGGTACAGCGAGCGTTTTTCCCGCCTTGTCACGGTGCCGTCGGGGTTCTCGGTGTCATCGTATTCAAGGAGGAGGATCTCGCGTGCGATAGTCGAGTCGTAGAGATAGAACATTTCGAGCATGAGAGGGTACTTGATAAGGAAGTTGCAAAAGCCCTCGCGTCCCGGTTCATCTAACATTTCCTCGTAGAAAGCGGCGAGCTTGTCCATCGTCTCGTAGTTCCATTCGCACACGACGTACTTCTTCAATATCTCGCCGGTGCCGAACTTCCCTATGTCGCCGTTCATGTCGCCCTCTCTGATAACGAGAACGAAATTGCCGTCCTTGTCGTAGCCGCTTACGTCGGGGAGTTTGTCGATAGTAAGGTCGCCCGTATAATGCTTATGATGCATATAAAAAAGCACACTCCGCACGCGGGAATGTGCTTTCAATATCGGAGTAAGAGGCGAAAAAAGGGCATAGCCGAACCGCGCCTGCCGTAACAGAAAGTGTGATCGGAAACGAGGCAGGAACAAAACATACATAACTCGGCGGCGTTTTTCATAGATCGTCAACCCTTCTTCTTGGAAATATATGTAACTATTCTGTTAATATCAATTATCAATTAAATTATAGCACAATATTTAAGTTCTGTCAACCATTTTATAAAAAAATATTTACTTTTGGAAAAATATTGCAGACCTGCCCTTCCGCAGACAGGTGAATAAAAAAGACCGATGAAGATATCGGTCTCTAAAGATAAAAGATTAAAGATAATAGAAAAAAGATACGGCGTGTAACATCAGAATGTTTGTTTTGGTTTCGGGCACGTGGTTCGGGATATATCATTTATCTTTTTTAGAAATGCTCATTTACAATTTTTATGTTAATACTCGCCGAGAAGCAGAAGTTCTTCTTCGGTAAGCTTGCGGAATTGCCCGGGTTCAAGCGAGGGGTCGAGTCTGAGCCTTCCTATTCTTTCCCGACGGAGATAGAAGATCCTGCAATGCACGGCTTCGAGCATCAGCCGAACCTCGTGCTTCTTGCCTTCGGTGATCGTCAGGCGGGCGGAAAATGCGGCTCCTTCGGGGTTTTTCATGTAGCGTTCGCGGCGCTCGGGCGGCATGAACTCTTCGAGCTCGCGGATACGGTAGGTCTTGCCGTACTCAAACCGAGCCTCCGCCGCTTTGAATCCCCCGAGCTGCAAGCCGCTTTCGATAAGCCGCTTCTTCTCCGCGTCCACCGAGCCCAACGCATAGAAAAAATAGGTCTTCCCGATGTGTCTGCCCGGCTGCATCAGCTTTTGATCGAGCTCGCCGTCGTCGGTGAGAAGCAGCAGCCCGCAGGTGTCCTTATCGAGCCTGCCGACGGGGTGCAGCCTTTCGGCGAGCTCATGCGGGAAATAGTCCGCAACGGTTCGGTGTACCTTATCCGAACGCGCCGTAACGCAGCCGCGCGGCTTGTTGAACATATAATACAGCATCATTTTCTTTCAAGGATAAGCTTCAGGTGCGTGCGGTCTTTCAGCTCAAAGCCGAAGTCACTGCGTATCTGCCACGAGGTATAAGGCAGCGTGAACCTGTCTTCGTAAACGATGCGGTAGGTGTCGGGCAGGCGCTTCATGAATTCTTCGTATGAGATGGGGAAATAATTCTCGCGTACCTCTCTCCCCCAGTTCTGGGTATACTTGTATTTCAGCAGAAAATGCACGAGCTGCCGCTGGGATTCCACTCTGCCCCACACCGATTCAAAGCTTTCGAGCCACTCGGCATAACGGCTGTTCCTCACGGCTGAGAGCTGCTCCTCGTCGGCTGCTGCATTAACAAAGCTAATGCCGTCGGCTTTTTCGGAGAACATCATGTCCCGCACAGCCACATATTTAAAGCCGCTGCCAAACACCCTCTGCCAGAAGATCTCGATATCCTCGGGAGCGCAGTAGGAATAGACCTCATGGATAGTGCTCGAAATATTGATAAGGCTCCTGCCGAAGGGGATATCAATGGCGTTCCAGTCGTCGAAGAAACGCGCTTCGGGGACGTTCTTCCGCGCCGCCCTTATCATTTCGGGGCTGATATCGTACCCGAGATAATCGTAATCGGGAAACATCGGGAGCATCGCCTTTATAAGCTCGCCGTTCGCGCAGCCGAAATCGAGGATATTCTCAAACGGTTCAAAGACCTTGTCGATAAAAAACATCTTGTCGAGAATAGATCGATGCATCCTTGTGAGATAAATATTCAAGTCCGCGATCTTGTTCGTGCCGTCAGCCATAGCCGCAGTTCCTCCCACTTAAATAAAGAGTTGATAGCGTAGAGTGAATTCTTCACTTTTTAATTATATCATTCGCAAAACGAAATGTCAATCGGCAATTTGCGGGACCGCGCTTTTCGGCTATTGACATTCGCGCCGTTTCATGATAAAATGATAAATCAAGGCGATATCTTCAATAAGACCCGACCATTTATAGCAATCCAAGAAAATATCTGCATAAAGATTTCGAGAGAAAAATTCACAGTACAAGGAAAACGACCGCAGGAGGGCTGTCGCCCTTCAAGGGAGTTTGACGCAGTAATGTGAATTT
>JAILFF010000204.1 GCA_024697705.1 Ruminococcus sp. | reverse complement strand
CGAGATGTTACGAACAAGCAATAACGAATACATCAGCGGCTGCGCGGACAGGATACTCGCCGTAAATGCGGACGACAAGCTCCGTGTGCAGGCTGAACTCCGTGAAATGGCTCGTCTTGACGAAAACACTCTTATCTACTCCGCACACAAGAAAGGTCGAGCCGAGGGCAAAGAAGAACGTAATAACGAACTTATAGCCAAATGGAAAGCCAAGGGCATGACCGACGAAGAGATCAAAGGTCTGTTGGAGTGAATAGCGCTGCTTTTACAGCGTGTCCCCTCATTAATGACACAACAACGTCAGACCTGTGATATAATAAAGAGGACAGTTTTCGCTGTCCTCTTTTGTCTTTACTGTATATCGCTTTTCTCTTTGGATCTATCCTTAGACTTATCCTTCGCGGGTGCGGCGGCTGCAATGTTCTTTTTCAGATTTTTCCTATGCTCCGCACGGCTGAAAGAGCAGGTTTTCTGCTTAGAAGAATCATTTACAGTTGATAGAAGAATCGGAAAAAGAAAACTCCGCAGAAAATTTTGAATGACTTTTCTCTCGGTTTGTGGTATGATTATATCAGCGAAAGGAACCGCGGCGGAAACGCCTGTGACAATGGCACGATCGCGGCGCGAACCGTGTTCGTGCAGCACTCGGACAGGGAGCCGATGATGCTCGTCATGTTACGCGACAGTATCGTGCGTTCCGTTTACAGAGCTCCTTTCGCGGATAAAGGCACTTACAGCAATCTCTCTTTTTTTCCAAAAGTCATACCGTGCCTTGTTTCAGAAAGATATACTTCGCTTACATAGAAAGGAACGTGAACAAAATGTTACAATACTTAAAGGAAGAAGCCAATTACGGCTTGACCGAGAACGGCGCGGTTACGCTTCGCAGCTCGGGAACGCATTGCCTTGATCTGTTCTTCCGTGCGGGCGCTATGCGCAACGTCGATGAACAGGAGATCCGCGAAGCCGTAACGCAGGCATATATCGAAAGCCCCCTCACGGCTCTTAAGCTGATATTCTTCGCACGAGATGTTCGCGGGGGTCTCGGCGAAAGACGTTTCTTCCGTATAGCGCTCGACTGCGTGAACGAGCTCGACTCCGACGCCGTAAAGCGCAATATGAGCCTTATCCCCGAATACGGCAGGTGGGACGATCTGCTTGTGCTGCTTGATTCTCCGCTTCAAAACGAAACGGCTGAGCTTATCCGCGGACAGCTTGCCGCCGATAACGCGGCTATGGCAGCGGGCGAGACCGTATCTCTGCTTGCGAAGTGGCTGCCCTCGATAAACGCCAGCTCAAAGGAAACAAAGGCTTACGCCGTAAAGCTTGCGGGTAAGCTCGGTATGACGAACGCCGAATACCGCAAGACCCTTTCCGCGCTCAGAGCCTACATAGATATCATAGAGAACCACCTGCGCGAGTCGGATTACAGCTTTGAATATTCAAAGCAGCCCTCCCGTGCCATGATGAAGTACCGCAAGGCGTTCATCGAACACGACAACTCGCGCTACATGAAATTTATCGGAGCCGTCAACAGCGGAGAAGCGAAGCTCCACGCGGGCACCCTCTACCCTTACGACATCGTGCGCAGCTGTTTGGGCATGATCGGCGAGGAGGAAAAGGCGGTTCTCGACGCTACGTGGCGTTCGCTGCCCTCGTTCGGGAACGGTGATGAAAACGCTCTCGCGGTGGTTGACGGCTCGGGCTCGATGACTTGGGCGGCGAACGGCAATATCCGTCCTCTCGACGTGGCGATCTCGCTCGGGATTTATTTTGCGGAGCATAACAAGGGAGGCTTCGCAAACCACTTCATCACCTTTTCGCAGCGTCCGCAGCTGGTCGAGATAAAGGGCGATGATATTTTCGAGAAGGTAAGATATTGCAGCAGCTACAATGAATGTGCGAATACCGATCTCGAAGCGGTATTCCTGCTGCTGCTCAATACGGCACGGAAAAATCATCTGCCGCAGAAGGATATGCCCTCGAAGCTGTTCATCATCTCCGACATGGAGTTCGACTACTGCGTTATCGGCGGCAACAGCGATACACTGTATCATGAGATGAAGAAGCTGTTCCGTGATAACGGCTATGCGCTGCCGCAGGTGGTATTCTGGAACGTCAACAGCCGCTCGAAGAATATCCCCGTGTCAATGAAGGAGAGCGGCACGGCGCTCGTCAGCGGAGCTTCACCCGCGATATTCGACATGGTAGCGGGCGGCGATATCTCTCCCGAAAAGATAATGGAGAAGGTACTGAACAGCGAGCGCTACGCCGCTGTTGTATGAAGCCGATTGACTTTTACCTCCCAAGATGGTATAATTGAAAGGGGCTGCGGAGTTGTCTCTGCGGCTCTTTTCGGTCAAGAAAACTTAAGGGAGGACAATATGAACGATCCTATAAAAGAATACAGAAAAACAGTCGAACAGCCCTGGGGCAGAATGTTTTACGATCAGCTCTACGCACAGCTGGATATTCCAAACGACAAGAAGCTTAAGATCCTTGATTTCGGAGCAGGATTCTGCCTGACCGCAAACCACTATGCCGAACGCCATGACGTGACCGCTCTGGAGCCGAACGAGGAAATGCTCCGCCTGCGGGTAAAGAGCGATGGCTATACCCTGATCGCACAGGGCGCGGAATATTTGCAGAATGTGGGTGACGACACCTTCGATGCCGTTTTCTGCCACAATGTCCTCGAATATGCGGATAACAGAGAATACATATTACAGCAGCTTGCAAGAGTTCTTAAGCCGAACGGGATATTATCGGTCGTGAAGCACAATCTGCTCGGCAGAGTCATGGCGTTTGCCGTTTACGGCGACGACCCGGGAAAGGCGCTCGGTCTGCTGAACGGAGAATGTACCGAAAGCAGCGGGTTTGGAGACAGAAATATTTATCCGAACGAATTTCCGATAAACGCTTTATCGGGCGAAATGACTCTTATAAAAACCTACGGGATAAGGACGTTTTTCGGGCTTTCATCAAACAACGAGATCAAATCAACCGATGAATGGTATTCGTCCATGCTCAAATTGGAAACTGCGGCAGGCACGATCGAGGAATACAAAAAGATCGCGTTCTTTAATCATCTGATATTTAAAAAAAGAACTAAAGAAAGGAAGATCGAGTGAAATGGATATCACGGAAAAGATAAAAGAAAAGCTCGATGAGATCGAGCGGAAGGAAAATGTCAGGATACTGCTATGTGTGGAATCGGGCAGCCGCTCATGGGGATTTGCTTCTCCCGACAGCGACTACGACGCACGCTTCGTTTACGTCCGCCCCGCCGAATACTACCTGAAACTCGGCAAAACACGCGACGTCATCGAATGGCAGCTTGACGACGTTTACGACATCAGCGGCTGGGATATCCAAAAATATCTGCGGCTTGCATATTCCTCAAACGCGACGGTCTTTGAATGGAGCAGCTCGCCTGTTGTGTACAAAAAAACGGACGAGTGGAAACAGATAGCGGCGCTTCTGCCCGCGTACTTTAACCGCCGTGCGGCGCTCGGACACTA
Organism: Ruminococcus sp.; assembly: GCA_024697705.1. GTDB lineage: Bacteria > Bacillota > Clostridia > Oscillospirales > Ruminococcaceae > YE71. Next base: position 1,057 of record JAILFF010000204.1, on the reverse strand, counting down.
TCTCGGTCTGGCAAAGGGCAATTTTCAGAAAAACCTTACGGGCGAGAGCGTGAAGCTCAAAAAATATTTCTACTCGCTGCGCCCGATGCTCTGCGCAAGATGGGTCATCGAAAAAGGCACTCCCCCGCCGATGCCGTTTGACGAACTGGCTTCGGAAATGCTCGACCGATCACTGACAGATGAGGTAAAGACGCTTCTTGAACTGAAAGCCCAAGCCGCCGAATCGGAAAAGTGTGCGCATATCGCCGCCCTTGACGATTATCTGAAAAACGGCATAGAAGAGCTGTCCGAAATCACGGACACCATCACCCCAACAGGCTCGAAGGACTGGGCGCCGCTCGACAAACTGTTCCTGAGCCTTCTGAACGGCTTCAGCGCTCCGTAAGCTCTTTCAGCAGCGCCGTGCAGCCCTCGTAAATATCGGCGAAGGCAACATCGAAGCGTCGGGTGTACCACGGATCGCTGACGTCGTCGTTCCTCCCCGCAAAGCTAAGCAGCTTGCTGACCTTGCCTTCGGGGTCGGCGCGGAAGATCCTGCGGATATTGGTCATATTCCAATCGTCCATTCCGATGAACAGGTCGTACTTATCGTAATCGGAGGCTTTCAGCTGCACGGCGTGCTTGCCCTTGCAGGAAAGCCCGTGCTTATGCAGTTCCTCGCGGGCGGGCGGATAGACAGGATTGCCGATTTCTTCCGTGCTGGTGGCAGCCGAAGCTATGTAAAACTCGTCAGCGAGACCCGCGTCTCCGACGAGTTTTTTCATTATAAATTCAGCCATTGGAGAACGGCAGATGTTGCCGTGGCAGACGAACATTATTTTTATCATGGGCTTAAACCTCCGTGATTTGCCGTGTTTTGCCGCGATTTGCCTTTGTATACTTTGACGAACGGGTGTATTGATTCTGTCAAAATTCAGGGCTAACTCGGCAAATTGCGGCAAATCTTAGCATTCTAAGGACATCGTTAGTAGTAGAAATGGTAGTAAACACAGGGTGTTTTACTACTAAGGAATTGGGGCGTATCGCGGAAACAGCGGATAGTAGTAAAGCAATTACT
>JAILFF010000189.1 GCA_024697705.1 Ruminococcus sp. | reverse complement strand
GATCCTTGCCGACAAGAGCGGCGTAAAGGTGCTGGCTCAGACCTATTTCGGCGACGTCCGCGACTGCTATAACGAGCTTGTCGGACTTGACTTTGACGACATCGGGCTTGATCTCGTTGAGGGTAAGCGTTCACTCGAACTCGTAAGAACAAACGGCTTCCCGAAGGATAAGACCCTGTTCGCGGGCGTTGTCAACGGCAAGAATATCTGGCGCAACAACTACGAGAAGACCGTTTCCGTTGTCGCCGAGCTGAAAAAGTACGCGGAAAACATCGTGCTGAATACCTCCTGCTCGCTGCTGCACGTTCCCTGCACACTCAAAAACGAGACCAAACTGCCCGAAAGCTATAAAAAGCATTTCGCCTACGCGGAGGAAAAGCTTGCCGAGCTTGCGGAGTTAAAGACGATACTCGCTTCCGACACACCTGCCGAAACCGCGGAATTCCGCGCAAACAAGGCGCTCCACAGCGAGACGAGAGCGGGCGAGAATCCCGCCGTAAAAGCAAAGGTCGCAGCACTTACCGAGAGCGACTTTGTAAGGCTTCCCGCATTTGCGGAGCGCGAGAAGATCCGGAAGGCACGCTTTAACCTTCCGCTTTTCCCGACTACTACGATAGGCTCCTTCCCGCAGACCGCCGATGTAAAGGCAAAGCGTTCGGCTTTCCGCAAGGGCGAACTGGGCGCCGACGAGTACGAGCAGTTCATCGAAAAGAAGATAGCCGAGTGCGTTGCCTTGCAGGAGGAGATAGGTCTTGACGTTCTCGTTCACGGCGAATTCGAGCGCAATGACATGGTGGAATATTTCGGCGAGTGCCTTGACGGATACATCTTCACCGAAAAGGCGTGGGTGCAGTCCTACGGAACGCGCTGCGTAAAGCCGCCCGTTGTATGGGGCGACATTTCAAGGGCGAAGCCCATGACCGTAAGGTGGTCGAAGTACGCTCAGAGTCTGACGAACAAGCCCATGAAGGGTATGCTTACGGGTCCCGTAACTATTCTCAACTGGTCGTTCCCCCGCGAGGATATCTCACTCAAAGAGAGCGCCTTCCAGATAGCGCTTGCTATCCGCGAGGAAGTGCTCGACCTCGAAGCAAACGGCATAAGCATCATCCAGGTGGACGAAGCGGCTCTGCGCGAAAAGCTCCCTCTGCGAAAGGCTGACTGGCGTGAGGATTATCTCGACTGGGCTATCCCCGCGTTCAGATATGTTCACAGCGGCGTTAAGCCCGAAACGCAGATCCACACACATATGTGTTACAGCGAATTTGCCGACATCATAAAGGATATCGACAACATGGACGCCGACGTTATCACCTTTGAAGCGTCGCGCTCCGACCTGACTATCCTCGACGTGCTGAAGGAGAACAATTTCCGCACGGAGGTAGGTCCGGGCGTTTACGATATCCATTCGCCGAGAATACCTTCCAAGGAGGAGATCAAGACGGCTATCGGCAAGATGAAGGAGCGTATCCCCGTATCAAAGCTGTGGGTAAATCCCGACTGCGGACTGAAAACAAGAGGCAATGAAGAGACCGTGCCGAGCCTTAAAAATCTTGTAGGCGCGGCAATTGAGGCAAGAAATGAAAACGGCTGAGATTTTTAAGAATAAGACGGTATTTTCGCTGGAAATATTTCCTCCGAAGCCCGATTCCGACGAGAATGTTATTTATGATACTCTCGAACAGCTTTCGGATATACGCCCCGACTTCATCAGCGTTACCTACGGCGCGGGCGGCGGCAAAAACGGCAGCAGGACTATAAAGATCGCTTCGGATATCGTATCAAAATACAATACGACAAGCGTGGCGCATCTGCCCTGCATCAACCTGACGAAAAAGCAGGCAGCGGAGATACTCGACAGCATAAAGGCGAGCGGCATTGAAAATGTGCTTGCGCTGCGCGGGGACATTCCGAACGACGCGGAGGTCTCGGGGGATTTTGCTCACGCGGACGAGCTTGTGACCTTCATTCGCGAAAACTACGATCTGAACATCGTGGCGGCGTGCTATCCCGAAGTACACCCCGAAAGCAATTCGGCTGTCGATGATATCAAGAACCTGAAAAACAAAGTCAACTGCGGCGTAGATCATCTTATCACGCAGCTGTTCCTTGACAACAGGCATTTTTACAACTTCCGTGAAAACACGCAGCTTGCGGGGATAAACGTGCCTATCGAAGCAGGGATAATGCCCGTGACGAACAAGAAACAGATCGAGCGTATGGTGAAGCTTTGCGGCGTGGAGCTGCCGAACAAGTTTATCAAAGTGCTCGAACGCTACGAAAACGACCCTGTTGCTCTGCGTGATGCAGGCATTGCCTATGCGGTCGATCAGATAACCGACCTTGTTGCCGAAGGCGCGGACGGTATCCATCTTTACACAATGAACAATCCCTATATTGCACATAGGATTTACGACGCTGTACAGAGCTTGATATAACGCTGATCTGTACTATTGATCCCCCAATTAATTCTTGAAAATTTATGCGCAGGACTGCTGCCGAGAGACAAGGAAGAAAGCCGCAGCTTTGCTGTCGCAAGGCAAGGATTTTTGACGCAGTATCTCGGCAGCAGGACAAGCAGAAAATTCAAGAATTAATTGAGGGAGCAATAAAACCGAACAGAAGCATTAAGCCCTCGGAAACGTGCTGCAAGCGTTTCCGAGGGCTTGTTCTTTCAGGCGGGCGTTTGTCGGGCGTTGCCGCGAAGGATTTGTTCTACGTTTGGCATAGCAATAGTACCATGTAAACCGGGGCAGATCGGCAGCAGAGAATTGTACATTTTCACAACATACGGGCGAATCTCCGCCCCGTTACGCACTGTTCGCACGCCCTTCTGTATACTATGAATATATCACATGACCCGCTGTCATGTCAAAATCATGTGCGAAAAAGCAAAGACGCAGCTTGCCTAAATCGTTTAATTACGCGATTATTGCGAACTTTCCGCTCTGTGACCGCCAAATATTGTGAGTGAAAATGTAAATATTTAAAATAATGAAATAATTGTACAGCCTACCAATAATACCCGTATGCGATTTGTGCAAATATCCAAAATTTCTTTTCAAACGTTTGAAAAGATTTTGCATAGTTGACAAATTGAGATAATTGTTGTATAATATTAGTATAGTAAAGAGTTATTGATAAGCACCGCACGGGGCGGCGCATGAATGGATAAAGTAATAAGGAAAAATAAGTATTATGAAAGAGGGGAATTACCATGTTAAAAAAGAAAAATCATAAGGGCTTTACTCTTATAGAAATGGTTATTGTTATCAGTATAATAGGTGTATTGGCGGCTATAATAATCCCCAGTATACTTAATTACGTTCACAAGGCAGAACGTGCGGCAGATAAGGTCACCGCACGTCTGATAGGCACTACGGTCGTTAATCTGATGATAGAATATCCTTCTTTTGAGGCTGACTTCTATAAGGCGTCAAGCATGAAGTGGTATGTGACTATTGACGGAGAATCATACTATTTCAGAAACGTAGCAAGAGCCGACGGTTCCAAATCCTGCTACGGCAGAGACCATAATGAAAACGGCTCTGACAAGAAGAATTCTCTCAAGCAGAGCGGCAGGGGCTGGGAGTTCGTTGATCTGAAAAACAACTCAAGCACCAACCTTACAAAGAAGCTCAACAGCCGCCTTGACGAGATCATCGGCGGCAACGGTGTGAACAATACTTATATCCCCATGAGAAGCACCGGGTATAAGCACCCTGCGGAGGACTGCAATCATGATGCAAAAGGTCCGAACACCAAATACAATCTGGACGAAAAGGCACAAAAAAGATGCAAGTCCGAAACATACAGCTATACCGACAAGTGGATCGTCGGTTACAGCACCGGTCCCAAAGACAAGGTAAAAGGTCAGGTAGAGGTTTGGGCAGGCGATTCCTACGGCACAGGCACCAATGGTCCCCGTGTTCGTCTGTGGCCCAGCCCTCCTTCCTATTATTGATACGGTCAAAACATATCAGCTTTTTCGAGAAACTGTAAAGATCTGCATATCGTTTGGTATGCGGATCTTTTTTTGTCTGACATTGTGAAAAAAACTCCCCGGGATCAGGTCGGTACTAATATAGAAGTTTTAGGGCAACTATTATGTAAAGACCTATACAGCGGGCTATAACAACAAAAGACAGATACTTCATTCAAGAGGTATCTGTCTTTTTTGCATTATTCAGAACTCAACAACCTGATCTATCTCCGCCATAAGCTCCTCGGTGAGCCTGAGAGCTGCGATGATCTTATTGTAGGTACGCCCCTACATAATGTATAAATCCGGTTATGCAAATTGATTTCCGCGAAAACGAAAACTCCCGCCGGAAAACCGACGGGAGCTCTCGTTGATAGGAAAAGTAAGGAAAGTAAAATGAAAAAGTAGAAAATGGCAAGTTGATTATAGGGCTAAACCTGTTCGGCTCTCATATGTGCCTCCTTCATCTCAACGAATCGGGAGATAAGCTCCACAGCGCCCTCAATACCCACGACCGAAGAGTTAAGGCAAAGATCGTAATTGTTCGCCATGCCCCATTTGCGGTCGGTGTAGTATTCATAGTAGTTTGAGCGGCGTTTATCCGTCTTGCGGATAAAGTCCTCTATTTTGTCCTTTTCGATATCGTACCTTTCGGCTATTCGGCGCCTTCTCTCGTGCATATTGCCCGAAATAAACACCGATACCTTGTTTGGTCTGTCGTCTAAAACATAATCCGCACACCTGCCGACGATAACGCAGGGAGTCTGCCCGAGCGTCTTTATCGTATCGAACTGTGCCAAGAAAATGCGCTGATTGAGCGGCATTTCGGGATTAAGTCTTCCGTCGGAGCTTAAAGGATAGGTACCCATGACGAGCGAATAAATGAAGCTGTTGGAAACGCTTTCATCGTGCCTAACGAACAGATCTTCGCAGATACCGCTGTGCTTCGAGGATTCCTCCAGAAGCTCCTTGTCGTAAAAAGGAATACCGTATTTTTCGGAAAGCCTTCTGCCGATCTCTCTGCCGCCGCTGCCGAATTCGCGTCCGATGGTAATCACGCTGTTCATTCGCTCACCTCCTTCCGACAATTATATTATAGCACATTTTTTGTGATTTGTATATAGTTTTCAGAAAAAATACCTTACAAATTTTATCGAAAATGTTTGGGCATTATGTCAATTGACAAATCGCTGTCATTCCGTTCTCAGGCTGTAATGAATTGGTAATATGATTTTATCAAATATGTATTGTCCGTGACGGCAATTTGTATGGTCATGTTTCACATAAATCA
>JAILFF010000113.1 GCA_024697705.1 Ruminococcus sp. | reverse complement strand
TGATCTCGGCTTTTGCCGCCAATAGCGAAGGAAAGCGCACATCGTTCGTTTATCTGCTCGCTTCGGTGCTGGGAGTAATGGTATGCGGCAGCGCATTTTATATCGTGAACGCATTCTATTACTTCCCGTTTATGAGCATGACGCAGACTTATATTTCGGTAGCTCTCGTCAATACGCTTTTCAGACTGATAAACGTTGTATTTCTTATGCCGTTTATAGGCGTGCTCGAAAAGATCACTTGCTTTATCATAAAGGACAAGCAGACGGCAGAAAAGAAAAGTACGCAGATCATGCTCGAAGAACGCTTTTTGCCTTACCCCTCGCTTGCCATATCTCAGACGAGAAACGCTATGTTCGATATGGCGGAAATGTCGGTCAACAGCGTACATCTCTCGTTTGAAACGCTTAAAGAATTTTCAGAGGATAATTTCACCAAAATAGGAGAATACGAACAGATTGCCGACTGCTACGAGAACGACATCGGCACCTATCTTATGAAGCTGTCAAGACGCGAGCTTGGCAAGGGTGAAGACGCTGACATCTTCAAATATCTTAGAACTCTCACAGAGTTCGAGCGCATCACCGACCACGCCATGAGCATCGCCTATATCTCTCAGTCGAATCTGAACGAGGGTATAAGCTACTCGGAAAAAGGACAGCACGACCTGCGCGTGATAATGTCCGCCGTTACGGAAACACTCGATATGACCGTCAAGGGCTTTATGCAGGACAACTGGCAGAGCGACGGCAAGGTCGAGGCGCTGAGTTCCGTTGTGCGCCGTCTTTGCAGCAAGGCGGAAACAAATCATGTGGCACGACTGCAATCGGGAGAATGTTCACCCAAGCAGGGCACGGGCTTTGTCGATCTGCTGACGAACCTCGAAAGACTCGCCGTTCACTGCAACAAGATCGTGCTGGCGATCATGGAGGTACACGAGGACAGCTACCGTATCCACAACATCTCCGACGACGACCCCGCCATCAAGACTACTTTTTCCGAAGAGACATACAAGGAGTACCACGACAAATACAAGCTCAGCACTGCTTCGGCTTAAATATGTGAACTATCCCTGACCGTATCAAAGCGGTCAGTTTTTTCTTTCCCAACATAAAATTAACGGCTCCCCGCACAGAGGAGCCGTTTTTAAATCACAATTATTCGTCGTAATGAATGACCTCGCCCGATTCGGCGGTATATCCGCCGCAGTTGTAGAACAGCTCGCGTATCGCCAGCGCACAGCCCGAAAGGAAATGGTGCTTGTCCTCCACAAACGAAAGGCATACCGATTCGGCAACGCTGTCGCCTCCGACTTTCTGAATAGTCTCCTTTAACTTTTCAAAGCTGAGATCGCCTATAAATCCGAACTTGTGCAGAACTATCTTCTGCGGGTTTGTAGAAAAGTACAGATTGTTTATCAGCACCGCCAGCAGCATAAAGCTGTTGTCCATGATGGAAACTATCGCGGGGTCGTGCTTGGAATACGCTGCACTTATCAGCTCGGCTGTTATATAATCCGAGTCACCCTTTGCAGCCTGCCACAGGAACGGCATTTTCTCCTTCGAGAACGCCCTTACGATCTTTCGCTTTATCGAGCCGGGAGATATCTCGTTCTCGACGCAGCCGCGCCGCCCGCACTGACACACTCTGTCGGAGTCGGGAGCGATTATCATCTTGTTCACGAAGTCGGTACGGTTATCGTAAGCCACGATAGGCTCATTCAAGTTGGTAAACACGAAGTTCAGATTCTTGCCGTACTGCAAAAACGCGATATTGCGCGATTCGGGATCTCTGTCCTTGCGGAAGTCGATATTCGCCATCGCCGTGCCCTTTACGGAGTTGTCGAACACCATCGGCAGCTCGGTATAGCTGCTCATGAAGCGCTGAAGATGCGAGAAATCGGGGTAGCCGTCCTTTATCGGGATATCCATTTTCATGAACATCGTGGGATAGATGGCGAAGCCGATACCGAGCAGAGAGCTCTGTTCAAGGCAGTTGTCGCTCAGAACGTCGTTCATCGACTTGATGAAGAAGTTATAGATGTTCTTGCGGTCGGTGTTGTCGGTAAGCTTTAAAATGCGCTTGTCGAGAACATCGCCCGAAAGGGTCGAAAGACCCACGCTGACTATCTCCTCCTCAACGGTGATGCCCAGCGCGAACTTATAATGATGATTGATGTCGATAAGGATCTTCTTCCTTCCGCGGGGAGCCTTTTCCGAGGTATGCTTGTACTCTCCGATCTCGGTGATTATCCCCTGATCTATCATCTCATTGGTGATTATGGTAACGGCAGCCCTTGTAAGCTCCAGTGCGCCTGCGATATCTATGCGCGAGGTAGGTCCGCGCTGCTTCAATATCTTAAGCACCTGCATTCTGTTGCGCCGTTTAAGATCGAGTTTGCTTATGCCATGCTGTTCCACTAATAAGTCCTCCGATTTAATTAACTATATTAATCATAATAGCACATATTTGTGAACTGTGTATTAAGTGTGTGAGAATTTTAAACTTTATTTTTTAAAAAATCCCTTGTTCGGATTATATAGTTTTTCAGACGATGGTCTTGTATACATAGTCAAACCGTCGGAAAAATATCGGTCAACATACAATAAATGTACAATCTGTTATTTTCGTTCGGTTTATGAGCATTTTCGGCAAATTACACGAGCCGCGATCCTGTTTCCGTCAGAAAGCGACGCTATGTTTTTCGGTGATGCTGATTTATGAAATAATCCGACCCGCGCCGCACGACCTCGCAGCCGACCGGGAACGCCGAGTCCGAGATCAGCGAGAAATACGGCAGTGATATCTTTTTCAGCGCCGAACAGCCCGAAAAGGCGTACCAGTCGAGCTTCGTCACCGCGTCGGGCACTGTGAACGTCAGAAGCGAGGTGCAGCCCGCAAACGCTGCCGCCATGATCTCCACGATGCTCACGGGGAGCATGATCTCCGTCAGGCTCGTGCAGTTGCGGAAAACGTTCTGACAGATGCGATGCACCGTCATCGGTATTATCACACGTCTGAGCGACGAGCAGTCGAAAAACAGTCCGTCCTCAAGCTCCGCCACGCCCGCGGGTATGACGACATCGGTCAGCGAAGTACACTGCGCAAACGCCGCAGCGCCGATCTCCGTGATGCTGTCGGGAAGATTGATGCTTTCAAGAGAACCGCACATCGCAAAAGCGCCTCTTCCGAGCATGAGCAAGCCCTCGGGCAGCTCCGCGGTCGTCAGCGAGGTGCAGCCCGTAAATGCATCGGCTTCGATCTCGGTAACGCCGTGCGGCAGCTTTATGTGCTTCAAGCCCGCGCAGCCGAAGAAAGCACTCACGCCGATGGTTGTCATTCCCGGGGGTATCAGCACCGACGAAAGCCCCGTGCAGCCGTAGAACACCTCGGTTTCGAGAGTCTCTATGCCCGACGGTATCACGGCGCTTTCGAGAGCGGCGCAGTTCCTGAATGTGCGTTTGCCGAGCCGTGTCACGCCGTCGGGGATAAGCGCGTTCGTCAGCGAGGTGCAGTCGGCGAACGCCAATTCGCCGATCTCCCGCATGGTGTCGGGCAGAACGACGTTTTTCATTGAGGAGCATTTCTGGAAAGCCTTTCTGCCTATCCTTTCCAACCCGTCCGGAATGTACATATTTTCAAGCGCGGTGCAGCCCGCAAACGCGCTGCCCTCGATCGTTCTCAGGCTCGAAGGGATAGTCACCTGCCGCAGCGCGGTACATCCGCTGAACGCATACGAGCCTATCGCCGAAGCGCCATCTTCGATATTGACGGTTTCGAGCGCGGTACAGTTGAGGAACGCCGCCTCGCCTATCTCCGAAACGCTTCCCGGTATGGTGATCTCTTTGAGCGAGGTGCATTTGTTGAACAGCGAGGACTCCACCGACTTAAGACCGCAGGGCAGCTCCGCTTTCGTCAGCGCGGTACATGAACCGAACGCCGTGCTGCCTGCCGAAACAAGTCCCGCGGGCAGATGCAGCTCTTTCAGCGACGAGCAATATCTGAACGCACGTTCGCCTATCTCCGTGACGGTATCAGGAATGTCGGCGCTTTCGATCAGCGAGCAGCGTCCGAAAGCCTTTTTGCCGATCCTCGTGATGCCTTGCGGTATCGTTACGGCTTTCAGCGCGGAACAGCCTGTGAAAGCTTCGTCGCCGATCTCAGAAGCCTCCTCGGGCAGAGTTACGCTTTCAAGCGCGGTACAGCCCGAGAACAGCTGTTCGGATATAACATTCACGCCCTCGGGGATAACGGCGCTTGTGAGCGAGGTACAGCCGCCGAAAGCGCCCTTTCGGATACGCTTTACCGTGTCGGGGATATTTACGGCGGTCAGGCGGGTGCAGTTCGAGAAGGCTCCCGCGCCGATCTCGGTCAGACCGTCGGGCAGAGTAACGCTTCTCAGCCCGAAAAGCTCGGCAAAGCAGTTTTCGCCGATCTCCGCGGCGCCTTCGGGAACGGTCACATCGCCGCCCGAGCCCGTATATTTTATCAGCCTGACCTTTTCGGTGCCGTGCAGTTTTTTGTAAACGTATTCGTTCAGGCGGCTGTCGGCGGGCGCTTTTTTCCCCGAAGAAAGGCGCAGGAGCAGCTCTTCGGCGGCGCCTGCCTTTGAGCCGCAGTAGCAGCAGATAATGCTGTCGGCAGGTATTTCACTTTCGCAGACGGGGCAATCAATCAATTCCATAGCTGTCCTCCTTACTTTTTCGTCGGAAACCGATCACTTTCACTTAGTATCATTATACAATATTTTTGTCCAAAAGTCAATGATTTTGTGTAACTCAAAGAAAAAATTTACGAAATCCAACCCGCAAACATGAAAAATCGTTTTTCGGGGTTGACAGTAAGAGGAAAATCGGGTATAATCAAATACGGGGCTTCTGTCCCGACTCATCATAAAGGAGTGTTTAAGCTATGACATTTAACGAAATTCTTGAAACGGTTCGCGGAAAGGCTGCTGCCGCCGACGCAAGCAACTACGGTTTTCTTGCGGTTCAGGTGAACCTCACGGGCAATGACGGCGGTGTGTTTTATATCGAGATCAAGGACGGCAGAGTTTCCGTCGAGCCTTACGAATATATCGACCGCAGCTGCGGCATCACTCTGTCGAACGATGATTTTGTAAAGCTGATGAACGGCGAGCTTGACGCGGTGAAGGCTTTCACACTGGGCAGACTGAAGGTTGATGGCGATCTCGGCAAGGCGCTGGAGTTTTCGAGGATAGTCGGTTAAAGATCGGTTTTTGAGAATAATCAATATTTCCCCGTCAGTTTACCGCTTACGGGGATTTTTTTCGTTAATTATAAAAGCGCAAAAAACCGGAAGGACACAGTATCTCCCCGGCAATTACGGACAATATTAAAACCGCGGCAGACGCTTACGCGCTTACCGTCACTTCGTCGCTCAGCATTTTCTCGCTGCGCGAGCGGGCAAGTATCGAAAGCCCGCCGCCCGAAGCAGATTCGCCCATTCCGCAGCAGAACACAAACTCGCCTATTCCCTTCTGACGGTATCTCAGTTCGCCGTTAAGATAAAGCTCCACTATGCTTTCGTCCGAGCGAACGGTTATCTCGCAGATATTGCCCCGCAGCCCGACGCGCTCGATATAAAGATATCGGCTGTCCGCGCCTTTCCGCGAAGCGTTCGCTTCATATAATACAACATAGTTCATAGATACGGGATCTCTCCTTACTAAAACTATCAGTCAGACGGCACCAAATGCCGCGCTTTTTCTCACTCACTAACATTAATTATATTCTATCCGTCCGATATTTTCATGAACAATAATGTAACAATCCTAAACTAATGAGCAACTTTTTATCAAAGTGGTCAAGTGTAAGCAACAATTCATATTTACTTAATACATTTTCAGTGTCATATATATTCTTCGTTTTGTGCGTTCGCTGCGCTCTTAGCGGGGTAAGCTCTCGTTGGCGTGTTCAAAAATCGCCTTGACTTCCTCGACGGACATATCTTCCGGGTGCTTGCCTATTCTTATCATGCTGTCAGCTCCTTTCGGGCATAAGAAAACACCCTGCATTGCTGCGGGGTGCTGCTTATAATCTTGTCACAAGGTCAATGCCTTCAAGCTCGGCACGAACTTCGAGCAGGTGGAGATACTCGCCCATTGTGTGCTGCTGCCGTTCAAGCAGATCGGCTCTGTAACACTCCTTTTTCTTGCAATTCTATCCTCTTGTGAAGGAAAATCGCTCTCAACTGATAAAACGTGTTCGACCTCTCGCTTATTTCTGAACGCCCTTAACTTTTCATAGCGTTCTTTCAACTGATTGTATTCTTCGACTAATCTTCTTTTCCAGTCTTCCATGTTTTCAAGTCCTTTCGTGATTTTGGGTATAATAAAACCGCCTGACCGAAGTCAAGCGGTTTTATTGGCTTTGTTGTTATCAGAATCGCCGTTGTCTTTGATCTTAGACATTCTTTCAAGCATTTCTTCAATACCTTTTCTGCCCTTTGGTGTATCATCAAGCGCCAATGGCTTATTATTTTGCTCTGACATACTCTACGCCCCCTTTTTGACACTCTTTTAGATATTTTTTACAAACTCCTTATCGTCGATCTCTTTATCAGAAAAAGAATCTTTGATCGCTGTGAGCAGTTCTCTTGTTGCATCAAAGCTATATTTCCCTGTTTTATTCAAAATATAAACCTCGCCCTGATTTGTAACAACAGAAATTGTTTTTATGGCGCTTTCACAACAGAAAGTATCAATATCACCAATTGAAAAGGTATTTGTACTTGGGTGGTTATGAAGATAGACCAAGCTCTGTCTTTTGGCATGAGCGATAACAGATACAGCGAATGGATTTGAAGCGGGAGACACCTTGAATTCTCCGCCTTTTATAGTGACCTCGGAACTGAAATCAAGATCGGTAATCATCAGAACTTCGTTGCTGTCATTCTCGTTTTTCGATACTGTGAGAAGTTTTTTATGCATCAGCTGCATTTTATTGGCTTGGTCATCGGAAAAATCAGAAGGTTTGACTTTATCAACGTTATTGATCGCAATATCTGTGATATATACCTTGTGATCTCTCTTTTTTGCCTGTTCCAAGTCTCTCACTTCCTCTGATATAATTATACCACTTTCATGCTCTTTTGTCAACCTCCTCGGCTTATCAAACTCGCCCTTTGCCGCAGCTTCCTCCGCAGTCATTCGGTGCGGCTCCTCGATGGGCGGTACGTCCCATTTAGCTTTCGTCCACACATTCTGCCGCACGAACTTGTTCGTGCCCGCCCCGCCATTAGTGCCGTAGGAAACGGAGCAGGTGCAGTTGTCATGCCGGGCAAAGACCTCCTTCGGCAAGCCCTTCGGATAGGCGAACACGCCGACTAACCCCGCGCACCAGGGGCAGCACTTAGCGCCGCCCGTTCGGGTGACCGTGACCTTGAAGCCCGCCCCCGAAACATTTCCTATAAATGCGGCAAAACCTATTTCATGATTTATGATTTTTGAGGGGTTGCATTTTCCTTAAGGATATGATATAATAAAATTTACACGCTGTATTTGACCGAAAGGAAAGTATTGATGGAAAATATTGAGATAAATATCCCCGAAAACGCCCGTATCGCGCTCGAAAGGCTCGAAAAGGCGAGCTTTGAGGCATGGTGCGTCGGCGGCTGCGTGCGCGACGCCGTAAGGGGTACCGCGCCGCACGACTGGGATATCTGCACCTCCGCACAGCCCGATGAGATGCTCGCGGTGTTCAAGGGGCTTCGCACCATACCCACGGGGCTGAAACACGGCACGCTTACCGTGCTTATCCACGGCGAACCCGTCGAGATAACCACCTACCGCTGCGACGGCGACTACACCGATCACCGCCGCCCCGACAGCGTTAAATTCGTCCGCGATATAAAAAGCGACCTCGAACGCCGCGACTTCACGATGAACGCCATGTGCGTCGATCTGCGCGGGAATATCCTCGACCTCTTCGGAGGAAGGGAGGATATGGAAAAGCGCGTTATCCGCTGCGTCGGCGACCCCGAAAAGCGCTTCGACGAGGACGCGCTGCGAATCTTCCGCGCCGTCCGCTTCGCCGCGAAAACAGGCTTCGAGATCGAGGAATCCACCGCCGCCGCCGCTCTCGAAATGCGCGGCGACCTGAAAAACGTCTCCGAGGAAAGGCTCTACTCCGAGCTGAAAGCGCTGATCGTTCAGCCTTACGCGGGAAAAGTCCTCCGCGAATACAGGGAGATCATCGGCACCGTTATCCCCGAGCTGACTGCCTGCTTTGATTTCAAGCAGAACAATCCCCACCACTGCTACGACGTCTGGGAGCATATCACCCACGCCGTGGAAAACGTGCCCGCCGACGAAACGCTCAGGCTCACCATGCTTTTCCACGACATCGCAAAGCCGAAATGCTTCTTTTCCGACGCTCAGGGAGTTTCGCATTTCAAGGGACACCCCGCCGAAAGCGCCGTTATGACCGACGCTATCCTCAGACGGCTGAAATCTGATAACGCCTCACGTGAGAAGATCTGCGCCCTTATCCGCGAGCATGACAACCGTCTGCCGCCTTTGAGAAAAGCCGTGCGGCGGTTCCTCTCGAAGTACGACCGTGAATTCTTCGCCGACTGGCTGATCGTCAGACGCGCCGATACATTGGCGCAGTCGGACTACTTCCGCAAGGAAAAGCTTGAGGAGCTCGACGCACTGGAACGGCTCTGCGCGGAGATACTCGCCGAAGAGCCGTGCCTGAAGCTCGACCGTCTGGCGGTGCGCGGCGAGGACATGGCGGCGCTCGGGCTCAAAGGCAGAGAGATCGGGCAGATGCTTTCCGACCTGCTGCTTCTTGTGGTCGATGAACGTATCCCCAACGAGAAACAGGCTCTTATCGAAGCCGCCGAAAGGATAATGGATCAATGACAAAAAAATCGACCCCCAAGCTGACCAAGGCCGCAGTGATATTCGGCATACTGGTCATCGCCACCTGCGGTATGATCTTCTTTTTTTCGTCGGAGAACAGCGTTCAGTCGTCAATAACGAGCGGAAGGATCTCGGGATTGGTAGCGAAGCTTCTCTTTCCCGACCTCGACAGTATGCCCGCGGACGTCCGCGATGAAATAACGACCGACGTTTCGCACGCGATACGCAAATGCGCCCATTTCACGGAATATCTGCTGCTGGCACAGTTCTCGTTCCAGCTGTTGATGGCGCTGCTGAGACCCCGCTCAAACATAGTGTGCGGACTGGGCGCACTGGCGTTCTCGGCAATCTACGCCATGACGGACGAATATCATCAGAGCTTTGTTCCGGGGCGGGCGATGGCGGCAAAGGACGTTCTGATAGACTCATCGGGGGGGCTTCTCGGCGTTTTCCTCACGCTTATGGTAAGGGTCTATATCGAATGGAAGAAGAAAAAAGCAGGATCGGTAAGCAATCACGACAGCGCAGAGAACAATGACGCGGACGATGCTTCTGCCGCATCGGCGAAATGAAACGACCCGACAGAATAAAAACGCGAAAGCCCGACCGGAGTCATCGTCCGGACGGGCTTTTTCATTATCGGAAATTATTGTCGGCTTATCAGTCGTTGCGGGGGATATCGTACTGCTTTCTGGGGATCCTCTTGATGGGGTCGTATACCCACTTCTTGCAGCTGAAATCGGGCTTTACATTACCGCTTTTCTCGCAGATCACCTGATCGCCCTCCTTGGAAAGATCGCCGAACTGACAGTAGGCGCAGGCGGGCTTGATCTCGTTTCCGAAATACGCTTTTTTCTTTGCCATAATCTAACATCTCCTTGGAAAAGAAATTCATTTACATACTTTATTATATCATAAGAACGATCAAAAAGCTATATTATTCAAAAAAATGTCACAAAAATCATCACAATCAAGCAACGAAGCCGTTTATATTTGTGCATTATGCCAAATTGTTTACTTGTAAAGGATATTGAAATCCGTGTCGTTCGATATGCCCGGAATCTTTCCGTAGCAGCGCTGCCACAAAATGTACTCGCCCGCGTAATCTGTCTGATCGACATAGTGAGCCAGCCAGACGGGACGGTGATAGGCGTTGTCCCAGAAATTTTCCAGGAAATTCTTGCTGCTGTAAAGCATGGTCTCC
>JAILFF010000091.1 GCA_024697705.1 Ruminococcus sp. | reverse complement strand
TACGGCATAGCTTCGGTCAGCAAGGTTTATGTTACTGCTGCGGTAATGCAGCTGGCGGACGAGGGCAAAGTGGACATCGACAAGCCCGTGACAGAATATATCCCCGATTTCACATTGGCAGACGAACGTTATAAAGACATCACCGTGAGAATGTTGATGAACCATACCTCTGGTCTGGAGGGAACGTTCTTAAAAAACGAAGGACTGTACTCCGACATCGACCACAACTATTCCGAAGCGCTTTTGGAAAGCCTTTCTCACCGAAGACTGAAAGCCGCTCCGGGCGAATTCGCCGCCTACTGCAACGACGGATTCAGCCTTCTGCACATTATCGTCGAGAATGTCAGCGGTATGTCCTTTACGGATTATCTGCGCAAAAATATCTCCGATAAAATAGGCGCGGAGCATACCGGCACGCCCTTCGATATGTTCGGAGACAGCGGACTTGCGCGGGTATACCGCTTCGGGAACGTGCCGCAGGATAATGAATACTGTATGGGGCTGGGCTCGGGTGGAATGCTTGCGGCAGCTTCGGACGTTGCCGAATTTGGCAGCACGTTTTTCAAGGGAAACGAGCTGCTTATCTCCGAAAGTGCTAAAAACGGAATGGCACTCCGTTGGGACGGCGGCTCGGACGAATATATGGACGACAATGGTCTTGGCTGGGACTATGTAGAAAAATTGCATTATGAGCAGTCGGGCATAAAGGTGCTCGGAAAAGGCGGAGACAGCGGCTCAACCCACTCATTCCTTATGGTCGCCCCCGATGAAAACGTCAGCATTTCGGTGCTTTCGGCAGGCGGAAGCTCCGCGCTTAACGAGATCATGTCGGAAGCGCTGCTTGATGTCGTTTTAGCAGAACGCGGAAAGACAGTGGACAAAACCGTAGCCGAGATAGAGCCTGCCGACAGCGTGTCTGAAAAATATCGCATATATGAGGGTTATTATTCAATGCTCAGCACGGCAGAAGGCAATGGTATTGTCAGGATTTATTTTGATGAAAATACCATGTACACCGAAAATATCGGCACGGGAAACACCACCGTCACCACTTATAAGCCTACAACAGACGGCGGATTTGTTAAGGTCGATGAGAATGGGAATATCACCGCTGAGCGCGAGGTAATATACTTTGAGGAACGCGGCGGAAAGGTCTATACCAAAATGCGCAGCATTAACGTCCTGCCGGGACTTGGCGAATCGGAAAGCAGGATCTATAACGGCGAACGCATGGCTGATAATAATGTATCGGATACGGCGCTTTCGGAATGGAATGAAATTGCGGACAAACCGTTTGTTTTATATGGCGACAAATATTCCTCTTCGGAATATGATTCTCCGTTCCTGAAATTGAGCGTGCCCGCTCAGCCGGACGGATACGTCATCGGTTCTATATCTTACGGTTCAGACGGGGTGCAAGTCGGAAGAACGTTCAGGATAAAGGACGAAAAGCGCATAGAGTTTTTCCAAAGCATTCCTTCATCTTCAAGCCGCGATATATTCGATGTTTCGATAAGCAACGAGACTCTTTCTGACGGAACGAGTATACAGAGCTTTAACGCGAGCAACGGCTGGAAATACCGTATTGCGGACGAACTGCCGGAGCTGACAGCAGACGTTTCGGAGGTAAAACTGTACAGCGATGAAGCTCAGTGGTACCGCATCGGCGAAAACATGGGCGGCGGTTCGATAACAGCCGAGCGCCCCGAACACAGTGTGATATGCGTATACAACAAATTCCGCGAGCTTGTTTATACCACGCACGTCAATGACCCTTCCGCCGAAATACCTCTCCCACATGGAGGATATATTCTCTTTCACGGCGAGACGGGTGGCTGCGTGAAGGTGTTCGGATAACAATGATTCAGGTGACCGTGAACTATTATTTCTCATATCAGCTGCCTTCCTTCCGATGAAAAAATAATACTCTTTATGTTGATTAATGATTGACTGATCGGCGGTGATGATGTATAATTACTGATATTGAATTTCATATACAAGCTGCCAAGTGAATCGGTATCCGCGGCGGCAGGGGATATGTCATCATTGAGAAAAGATTAAGCGTTCCAAAATTATTAAAGCGAAACAAAAGCGACTGTGAAAATGCTTTCACAGCCGCTTTTTGAATATATCACTGCGCTTCAGAAGAAGCGATATAAGCATTTCTCCCAAATTATTACTTCACCGATCATTACATACTGCATCAGCAGCGGAATTGCGATCGTTACCTCGTATGCATAGCGCAGTACAAAAGGAACGATCACGGCATTGGCTGCTATGGTCGGAATAGGCGTAAGCCAGCGATTTTTGCGGAGAAGATAGCATCCAAAAGCTCCGATCAGCGTGGCAAGGCTTCCGAAAACAGTATCCCATATCACGGCACCGCCGAGAATATTCCCCAGCAGACATCCGATAAACAATCCCGGAACGGCAGCAGGTGTAAACATCGGCAGAACGGTAAGCATTTCGGAAAATCTTATCTGCATTGCTCCGAAAGATATCGGCACAAACAGGACTGTCAGGACAACATACAATGCCGCTATCACTGCTCCCTGAGTGATGTTCGTAATGTATTTTTTGGTCATTATTTATACCGTAGATCTTTCTATTGTCGGCAGAGCCGCTTTCACCGAATTCATCACCGGATTCATTGACTCGAACAGTTCGTCATTTTTCAATCATATCATCTGTTGTATGATTATAGTTTTGCGTATCACAATGCAAGATCATGAACGGTTTCAAGCAATTCGCTTATATGATTCTGCGCCGTGCCGATCCGCTTTTCTCCGAGTTCGCCGTTTTTCATATCGGTCGAAGCAAGAAGATAGAGAAAGCGTACCATAGCAAGCAGCTGTATTTTATCGCCGATAGTTTTAAGCTCCGATTCGTCGGCGCTGTCGAAATAATACCTCATAATGTCTTGCCAGATACGGTCTCCCCATTCGTCGGGAATACCGAGAAAGCTGCGCAGATTGCCGGGGTCGTCTTCGGGGAAACCGACATAAGTAACATAAAGCGCCTGCAAATCGAAGATCGGCTGACCCGTCGAGATCGTGTCCATGTCGATAAGCATCGGCTCGTCACCCACAAGCATCACGTTTTTCATCTGAAAATCGCAGTGAACCATGTGCAGATCGTCGGGCATCGCCGACAGTAGTTCACGAAGCCTGTCATACTGACTGCCGTTCAGATAGTCCTTGATAACATCGAGATATCCGATAAATCTGTCTCTTGCCATCGGAAGCGTTCCCTTATCCATCTCCGCGTCGTGAATGAGTTTGAGAAAATCCACGTACTGACGCAGTATCTTGTCGAAATTATCCGGCTCGTTTATAAGATGATCGTTGAACGACTGCGCGTCGAGCAGCTCGAAAACCGAACCGTAATTATCGCCGACCTTGACTATGTCATACGAAATTGCTGTCGGAACGCCTTTGATAAACGCAAGTCTTGCGAGGCGCTGTTCGCTGCGTATCATCGGTATGCAGTCGGGGGTGTGATACACTTTTACGATAGTCTCGGGGTCGATTCGGTAGACTGTCCCGAAGAAGCCCTCGCCGATCACCTCACAGCCGTCAACGGAAATCTCGCGCATACGCTTTTCCACCGTGAAAAGCTCAGTGAAGCCCGTCATATCAAATATATCGTACACGTCGGAAGAAACATTTATTATACGCATCTCGCCCTTGATCTGCTTTTTTGCCTTCATCAGCACCCGCAGACCTGCGCTTGAAATGTATTCAAGCTCCGCCGCGTCGAAAACAGGCTCTGTTCCCGCGCTTATCTGCTCCGTTATAGTTTTCTCCCATTGGGGAGCATTGACGGAATCGATCCTTCCCGTAAGTTTTATAATGTTATTGTTCATGGTGCACCTCCCAAAGCTGTCGTTATTGCTTCGTTCACAAGCTGTTCCGCGTCCGCACCGATAATATCGAGCATTTCGGCTTTGATAAGCCTTGTTCGCTTAATGCCGAAACAGTTTTCCGCAAGCGCTTTGATATATCCGTAGCCGAAATCGGGGATATATTCACCGCCTGCCGTAGTGACATAGATAAGCTCATCCGCCTTGCAGAGACCCTGCGGAACACCGTCCGCGCCGTAGACAGTCACAATGCCCACCGCGTAGATATTTTCGATATACACCTTAAGCACCGAAGGGAACGAGCCGTCCCAGAACGGCGCCGCGATAACGATCTTGTCCGCTTCGGCAAACTGCCTTGCATAGCGCAGCATCGGGTCATCATATTTCGCCGCCGCAAGAAGCGCGTCACGCTTTGAGAGCGTTTCCTCCGTCAGAGGTCGGATATCCTCCGCGGGAAGAAAAAGCTCGGTATACTCGCCCATTTTATCAAGCAGCGCTTTTGCTATACGGTTCGTTCTCGAATCCTTGCGAACGCAGCTGTTTATGTATAAGGTCATTTTTATTTCCTCCGCCTCAAATATATGATTTACAAAGAATTATTCGGAATCGGTCAATGCTTTCGGACACTCACGGTATCGCTCGGTGTCGCAGATACAGTCTCGCCTCTGAGCAGCTTTACCTTTCCGAACAAAATCGGAAACAGTCCCATCGCACAGAATACAGCTGCGGCGTATCTGAAAGACCTCAGCGCAAAGGCTCCCGCCGTTGCCGATTCCCTGAATTCCGCCGAGAATGGCAGTTTTATCAAAGTGCTTACGATGAAGAATACAAGCACGCCGCCGATGACCCGCAGAACACTTGCGGAGATACTCCTTGTGTTCTCGAAAGAAACATACTTCTCTTCAAAAATGAATGAAGCCGCAAAGCCGATCATTATCCCAAGCACATTGAAGTATTCGGAATCTCTGCAATAGAACAGACCCGGCAATGTGGCAGCGGTGATAATACAATATATGACAGTTCTGTTCTTTATCTTTTTATAGAGGAACGATATTATTCCCAATGCCGCCGTACCGATCAGCCAGCCGGTCAGCACATCGGTCGGGTAGTGTACGCCTATATAAACTCTTGAAAGACCGACGCACAGCGGAATAATTACTCCAATAATCTTCCACACTATATTTATATAGCAGACAGCAAGAGAGCCGTAGAGCGAAGAAGACATACCTGCGTGACTGCTCGGAAACGAATACCCTTGTGCCGATACGTCCATAATATCGCCGTCGGAATGAGCGGGGCGCAGACATTTCACGCTTTCATTATCCATATAGGGGCGGCGTCGCATAACAGCGCCTTTGACCAAGGTCCCGCACGAAAGGGCAGTCATAAACGTCATCGACACACGTTTACCCGTTTCCTTGTCATAGCTCCAGTAGAAGAATCCGATAATGACTATCAGCAGCAGTTCCTCGCTGATAAAGCTGAAAAACTGCGCTATCGCGTTTACAACGGGGCTGTCTGCCGTCTGAAACAATTCCATCAGACGAAGCTCCCAATCAAAATAAAAAGTATTACCCATAAATAATCTCCGTTCTATGCACTGTTAAATTATTTACCGTCTGTGAGGAATACATTTGATATGGAATTCATCAAACATATGATGATCTTGATCTCTGAGACGTGTACCGGGAAAACGCTCTGCCAAATCCCCGTAAATCGCCTTCACAAGCTTATCGCTTTCGTAGGATTGTATAAACTTCATGCGAATGACCCCATTGTACTCGCAGGCTATTATCCATAAAGGATAAGAATACGAACCCGCGGCAGCAGAGATAGATACTACATGAGGGTAAATGCCCTCACCAAAGCTGACTTTTCCGCCATATGAAATGCCGTAAGTATAGCTTCTGCGGTCTATCTCCCGACCTATTTTGACGACGAGCTTTGATAAAAGACCGACAGGTAATCGTAAGGAGTAGACTATATCAAATTTTTTCTTTAAATCCGCGACGTACTTATACAGGCTTTCGGGCTTGGTCTGTGTTTTCATGATATTTCGCAGATACATCGCCCTTTTCCCAAGACTTAGATCTTCCATTTTGCGGGAATACGGCAGAGTAAATGCAGCCGGAGCGTTTCCGCCCGATTCAAAATGAAATACGGGGCGCAGATCGACAGGCACATAACAAGTAATATCTTTATTGCCGACATTATACTGCTGATGTATCGCGTGTCCGATAACGGCATTTAAAGTGGGGACGACCGAGCTTTTATTTTCCTTAGTAAACGCGAGAAACGGCTTTAGTGGAAGATCAATTTCAAATACTCGCTGTTTTGTGGTCTTTTCTCCGTAACTCTTTTCGGGTATATGGAAAATGTCGTGTTTTTTCGGGGCGTACCTGTTGTTTGTTTTCGCGGGTGCGCCGTTTTTCAGTATCTCCTCGTAACAGCCAAATGTATCCGAACTGTCGGGGGCGGGAAGTACGATCTGTTCCGAAGCCGAAGGATAATAATAGAATTTCAGCAGAGTATTCAGAAAAGCAGATATTGACCGAAGATCGGCTATCCCGTGAAAAACGTGAAGTGTAAATGACCGAACTTTGTATGAAACATAAAGCATCAGACCGTTTGTTTCGTTGGTTCCGAGTCGTCTCGGACGACCGTTTTCTTTGAACATCGGGGGTTCTTTAACGTCATCGGTCATCGACCAAAATCTGTGTTTTGCAAATAACGGCCGTGTTCTGAAATTGGTATGGACTTTCAGAGAATTCAGCAAAGCATTTTTAAGAGCTTCTACGTCAAGATCGCGAGCAAGTACGCATTTCAATTCTATCACGGTCGCCTGTTTTCCCGAACGTCCCCAGTATAATGATTCGTCCAAAAAGTGTAATTTTTTTACTTGCATTATGTCATTCTTTTCCCTTAATTATTCTATCGCAGCTTTAATTCGGAAGAGAGATCGGGCTTATCTCAAAGCTGCGCGGCTCACCCATTGTATGAGGTATATTCTGCTCTTTAAGCAGTCCGCTGATTCGCTCCGAATACGTCTTGTCGCTGTTGCGCTGCATTAACGTTACGGTAAAGCTGCCGTTTACCGAAAAAATCTCGGCGGAAATACCTCCGCTTAGTGTCATATCGAGATAGGGCGAAACGCCGACGATGTATTTGTCAAGCCCGCACCACGGACCCGTCCCGTATAGCTTACCTCAAACGTGTTCTTTCCGATACCGTCGAGAAGTTCCCTCCGCATATATTCATGCTTCTGCGGCAGGGTCATTTCTTTCAGGCGTTCGCGGTTCATAATGTGGCGGTTGACAGTGAGAGCATCGTTTGCATCGTCCGAACCGAGTATCACCGAGCCGCGGGTGATGGTGTTAAGTCTTTCAACATCTTTTCTGCGAAGTCTTTTCGGGTATATGATCGGTAAAATATTTACATGACACCGATTGCTGTGCGACTTTCCGAGCAGCTTGCGGAACGTATGCTGCATACCGCAGACAATAGGCAGCTCGTTTTCGGGGTGAAGATCGTCGATGGCACGGTAGATAAGCGACGCAAAAAACGACGAAGGACTACCGTCAACGCTTGAGATATAGCTGACAATATCCTTCTGACGGACGGACAGGCAAAAGCTCGTCCACTCGTTCATGCGTTCGTAGCCCCGGGGCTGATCGTTCAGCATGAAAAACTCTTCGGGGCGTTTGGAGCCGCCGATGTTATCAAACGACAGCGTTTTTTCGGGATAAGGGTCATCCGCGGCGACATCATTTTCGGGCGATGCCATATGCTCCGTGTCGAAATTTTCGTCGGGGTGAAGAAGGCTCAGATAGCTGTGCATCAGCGTTTGCAGAAAAGGAAAACTTCCCTGACCGTCGGTTATGTAGTGGGAAAAATCAAGATAGATCGAATTATCCTCAAAAGCTGCCGCCATCAGATGATAATTGTTTTCTGCGGAACCGAGCGTTACGGCTCGGCTGCCGTTCGTTACGTTAAACGGCAGGGAATCGTCCGCAAGGCGATATTCTTCACCTTCTCTTTCGAGCTTTGCCGCAAAATACGGGAAAAGCCGCGCCGCTTTATTCAATGCCTGTTCCAGCGCCTCCCCGTTGACAGTCTCGGTCATCGTGATATGAAGTCTGAAAGAATTTCGCAGTCCCGCGCCAGCCGCGTATAACAAATTGTCAGCCCTTAATTCCATACTGATCCTCCTCAACGATATAAAATGCTTAAGGATACACCGCGCAAAGACCGCCTGACGGCTTAGCGCACAATCTGCTTGCATATTTTTCGTCATATTACCCAAATTCTCCTTGACTTGCGTCAGCAAGCCTGCGTCGAATTTAGGCAATCTGACGAAAAATCTGACTGCGCATCTTGCACGCAATCTTTGTGCGGTGTATCCTTAAACTTCTGAACAGC
>JAILFF010000235.1 GCA_024697705.1 Ruminococcus sp. | reverse complement strand
TTGTTCTTTTCAAGCATTTCGTCGGCGTTTCCGTGGTCGGCGGTTACGAGCAGCGTGCAGTTGCACTCGTCGCAGACTTTCAGCAGTCTTGCAAGACCGAGATCGACAGCCTCAACGCCGATGATGGTCGCGTCCATGTTGCCCGTGTGACCTACCATGTCGCCGTTCGGGAAATTGCAGCGGATAAAATCATACTTGCCCGAGCGGATAACGTCGATAAGATCGTCAACGATCTCGGCAGCCTTCATCCAGGGACGCTCGTCGAACGAAACGCGGTCGGAGGGGATCTCCTTCCATGTCTCCAGCTCGTCGGAGAAGCGCTCGGAGCGGTTGCCGTTCCAGAAATAGGTAACGTGACCGTACTTCTGCGTTTCGGAAACGGCGTAGGAATACAGACCGTTCTTCACAAGCAGCTCGGAAAGGGTGTTCTTGATCTCGGGCGGGTTTACGAGGTACTTCTTCGGAATTTTGAGGTCGCCGTCGTATTCGAGCATACCCGCGTAGATAACGTTCGGGATAACGCCGCGGTCGAAGTGCTTGAACTCGTCGCCGCCGTCGAACGCCATAGAGATCTCGATAGCGCGGTCACCGCGGAAGTTGAAGAGAACAACGCTGTCGCCGTCCTCGACCTTGCCGACGGGCTTGCCGTCCTTCGCGATGACGAACTCGGGAAGATCCTGGTCGATAGCGCCTGTCTCGCTGCGGAGAGTCTCAACAGCTTCGAGAGCGTTCGCGAACTGTCTTGCGGTGCCGTGAACGTGGGTGTTCCAGCCGCGCTCTACCATGCCCCAGTCAGCCTGATATCTGTCCATAGTGATCTTCATTCTGCCGCCGCCCGAAGCGATCTGAGCGTCAAACGAAGCGTCATTGAGAGCCGCGATGCAGTCTTCAAGCTCCTTTATGTAAACGGGAGCGGAGGTAGCGGGAACGTCTCTGCCGTCGAGCAGGATATGGCAGCGAACGGTCTTTACGCCCTCTTCCTTAGCCTTTGCGAGCATTTTTTCAAGGTGATGAATATTGGAATGAACGTTTCCGTCGGAAAGCAGACCGAGGAAATGCAGAGTGCTGTTCTTTTCCTTAACGTTCGAGACAAGCAGCTTCCATGTATCGGAGGCGAACATCTTGCCGCTTTCGATGGATTCGTTTACAAGCTTTGCGCCCTGCGAGTAGATCTGACCGCAGCCTAAAGCGTTGTGACCTACCTCTGAGTTGCCCATATCGTCGTCGGAGGGCAGACCTACCGCGTCGCCGTGAGCCTTGAGAGAGGTGTTCGGGAAATCCTTCAGCAGCATATCGAGGGTGGGGGTGTTAGCCTCGCCGACAGCGTCGCCGAGACCCGTTACCGAAAAGCCCACGCCGTCCATAACAACGAGAACAACAGTTTTTTTCTTAGACATAACAAATTTCCTTTCGTAAAACAAATTAATAAAATAAAACACGGACAGGGCGGTCGTGAAACAGCCCCGCCCCGTTAATTATTTCTTGAAGATAGTGAAAAGCAGGAAAATCCCGCCTATGATCACCAGTCCTTTTAATACCCATTTGAGTATTATGACGAGCAGCGCGGTTGCTGAAACAAGTATAATACCGATGTACTTGAACAGAAATACCGCCAGTGCGATAACGATCGCCGCGAGTAAGATCTTTTTTAATGTGATATTCATGAGTTTGCTCCTTTCAATTGATTTTTGTCCCGATTTTTTACGTTTTGTTATTGTAAAACTGCCGGTTTGCGGATTGTTCGCGGATAAGCGAATCGCGGTACCATTCCATGCCGAAGGCTATCCACATCAGCACAAGGGCAGCAGAACTTATATACCCGATAACCGACGAGTAGGTGCGACCCATGATCATTCTCGACATATTTTCAAGACGTAACCGCGTTATCCCGAAATTGAACGCATAATTGGCTAATACGGAAATTATGCTTGAAACAACGATATACGCCGCCATGATAACGCCGAAAATACTTTTGAAACGGCGCGGGTCTACCGCTGTTTTCAGCAGATACCATACTCCGAAAAATCCGCCCGCCGTCAGCACTATCTTGAAGAAGTCGGGAAGATATAAGGAAACGACCTGCGAAAAATCGTTGCCGCCGACCATTCCGTTTATAAATAAATTTAACAGCAGAAATACTATGCCATATACTGCCAGATAAGCTATCTCGCAGATCGCCGCCGCATTCAGCAGTTTCTTTATAAGATTGTCCGACTGCATTTTGTTTCTCCTTATTTTTGTATCTGTTTCTTTTGTTTACCAGTGTAACATTACCTCGCCCGTTTCCGCGTTCAGTATGTAACATGATTTATGCGATGAACGCACTTCCTCGGTAAAGGTATAGATATCCGTCGGTGTAAAGCCGCTGCTCTTGTTCGGGAGAGCGGTTAATCCCGCGTAATTATCGAGCCTGCCCAACAGATTGCTGTCGGTCTCGTCTCTTTCTCCGCCTGTGGGGTAGTGATAGTACGAACCGCTGCGGCTTTCCGCCTGCGAACGCAGATAATCAATGCCCGCCGCGTCGGTCTTGAATGAGATATTCACCCAGCCCTGCGCGTCCTGACCCGCCATCGGCGCACCGAAACGGGCGTAATAGTTGTCGCAGTCGGGTATCTTATCGGGGAGAAAATCGAGATCGTCGTTTCTCTCCTTGTAATTCCCCGCAATATAGAGCGACTTTTTCACGCCGTAAAGCCACGGTTTGTCCCTGCCGAGATCGAACGCCGTCGGTATCAGGAAGACAAGCCACGCCACCGCGAGAAACCGCAGAAACGCCGAACCCCACCTGCAAGGCGGTATCTGCCAGTTGGCGTGCAGATACCTTTGCAGGATAAGAAAGATCACTCCGTAGGCGCAGGAGGGCGCAGTGAAGTACGAGTAGCCGCCGAAGGTGCAGAAAAACGCTCCGATCATCGCGAATCCGATGATGATGTCGTACTTTTTCCACCTGTCCTTTTTCCGTGCGCCCGTCACCATTTTTGACAGACCCTTTGCGGTTTTTGTCAGGTTCATTGGCTATCACCTCTTTCACGTCTGCGGTATATTTCCCACGCCAAGCCCGATAACTCATTAACCGTTCGCGGACGGCAAGTTATGGAATATCACAAGTTAAGCGAGTGTATGGCGTGAACACGTTCATGCAAGCGCCTCGCGGACACGCCGCCCCGCGTAGGGGCTCAGCCCTCAACAGCTGCCTGAACGATGGTGTTGAAGTCGGGAGCCTTAAGCGAAGCGCCGCCGATAAGACCGCCGTCGATGTCGGGTTTTGCAAGCAGTTCAGCCGCGTTGCCCGCGTTCATCGAGCCGCCGTACTGAATGGTAACAGCCTCTGCGGTAGCGTCGTCGTAGAGCTTGGCGATTGTCTTTCTGATAAACGCGCAAACCTCCTGAGCCTGATCGGGAGTAGCGGTAAGACCCGTGCCGATAGCCCATACAGGCTCATAAGCGATAACTACGTTCTTTACCTGCTCTGCGGTAAGGCTCCACAGGTCGAGCTTGATCTGACGTGCTACTACCTCGTCGGTGATGTTGCACTCGCGCTCCCATTTCAGCTCGCCTACGCAAACGATGGGCTTAAGACCCGCGCTCAGAGCGGCGATAGTTCTCTTGTTTACGGTCTCGTCGGTCTCGCCGAAATACTGTCTTCTCTCGCTGTGACCGATAACGACGTACTCTACGCCTACCTCAACGAGCATATCGGCAGAGATTTCGCCGGTGAAAGCGCCGCTCTTCTCGAAGTGAACGTTCTCCGCGCCTACCTTAACATTGCTGCCCGCGGTAGCCGCAACAGCGGTCTCCAAGTTGGTGAAAGGCACACAAGCGATGACCTCTACCTTGCCCTCTGCGTTAGCTACGAGGGGCTTGATAGCTTCGAGAAGCTCCTTAGCCTCGGGACGGGTCTTGTTCATTTTCCAGTTGCCTGCGATTATTGCTTTTCTAACACTCTTGTTCATGTCTAAAACTCCTTTAAATCATTTCAAAAAATAAAAATCGTATAAGAATCCGCCGCCCAGTCCGAGAAGAACTATCCCGAACACGAGCATGGCATAAAATACGTTATTGGTCGGCTTGGTCTCTTCGATCTCCTCGCCGTCCTCGTCCTTGTCGGGAACTTCCTCGACAGTATCGAGCTTGTCGGTTATGTAGAACCTGCCCGGAGCCATCGGGTCGTATTCGATGTTGACTTCGCCTTCCATGCCGAGATCGGGCGTCCAAAGCTCGTAGGTGTCGCCCTCATGCTCGAAAAGCAGCTGAACCTCCGAAAAGGTCTTGCCGCCTATCTCGGTAGAGCGCTTTTCGCCCGTGACCGCCTTGCCCAGCTTGTAGCCGTTGTCCTTGATAACGGGGTCGTGATTTTCCATTTCGAGGTAGAAGCTGCCCATTTTCTTCACCTTGACCGCGAAGCAGAGCATTATTATCCCGAAAGCGACAAGCACGAAACCGAAGATATTGCCGTACTTATCAAGCACACCCGAAAGCCCGAAGGCATTTTCGGACGCAAGTTGCGTAATATGATCCATTTTATCCTATCCCTTTTTCATACTTTTTATAAAACGCAATAAGAGATAAGAGCGCACGGAGTAAAGCTCCAAACTCAAAGCCCGCCCCACGGCATTTATACTAATTAATCATCAACCTATAGCCAATCTTGACAGATAGCGTTCCGCCACTCTGCGTTGCACACCCTTGCAGTGCGAAAGCACAACTGCGGGCGTGCGCCTTGATTGGCGAAACGCTATCTGTCAATCTTGTCTACAGAACGATGATTAATTAGTATTACCTCTCACCGCATTAAAAAATCTATTAATTACTTGTCGGCGATAACGTCGATGCCGGGAAGTACCTTGCCTTCGAGATATTCGAGCGAAGCACCGCCGCCGGTGGAGATGTGGCTCATCTTATCGGCAAAGCCGAGCTGGATAACAGCCGCTGCGGAGTCGCCGCCGCCGATGATGGTGGTAGCGTCGGTATCGGCAAGAGCCTGAGCAACCGCGATAGTACCCTTAGCAAGAACGGGGTTCTCGAAAACGCCCATAGGTCCGTTCCAAACAACGGTCTTGGCGGACTTAACAGCCTCTGCATAGAGAGCGGCAGTCTTTTCGCCGATGTCAAGACCCATCTTGTCGGCAGGGATAGCGTCAACGTTCTCAACAGCGATCTCGGTATCGATAGGATCGGGGAAGGAAGCAGCGACCTTGGTATCAACAGGCAGAAGGAGCTTCTTGCCAGCCTTTGCAGCCTTCTCGATCATTTCCTTGCAGTAGTCGATCTTGGTATCGTCAACGAGGGAGGTACCTACTTCCTTGCCCTGAGCCTTCAGGAAGGTGTAAGCCATACCGCCGCCGATGATGAGGGTATCGCACTTCTCGATGAGGTTCGAGATAACGTTCAGCTTGTCCGCAACCTTAGCGCCGCCGAGGATAGCAACGAAGGGTCTAACGGGCTCTTCAACAGCGTTTCCGAGATAGTTGATCTCCTTCTGCATGAGGTAGCCTACGGCAGTCTGCTTAACGAACTTGGTAACGCCCGCGGTGGAAGCGTGAGCGCGGTGAGCCGAGCCGAAAGCGTCCATTACGAATACTTCGCCGTCAACGAGATCGGCAAGCTCCTTAGCGAAGCCTTCGCCGTTCTTGGTTTCCTCGGAGCCTCTGAAACGAGTGTTCTCCAGTACAACGATGTCGCCGTCAGCCATTTCGGCAACAGCCTTCTTGGCGTTCTCGTCCACAACGGTATCGTCCTTGGCAAAAGTAACCTTAGCCTTAACGAGCTCTGCGAGTCTTGCAGCAGCGGGAGCTAAAGAGAACTTATCCTCCGGACCGTTCTTCGGCTTGCCGAGGTGCGAGCAGAGAACGACCTTAGCGCCGCTTTCTGTGAGCTTATTGATAGTGGGGAGAGCAGCGGTGATGCGGTTATCGTTAGTGATAACGCCGTCCTTCAGCGGAACGTTGAAATCCACGCGCACGAGGACTTTCTTGCCCTTTACGTCGATGTCGTCAACTGTGAACTTGTTTAAACCTGCCATGATAATGACATCCTCTCATTAAAAATTTCGGAAAGCTCCGATAGTTAACTTTTTAACGGTCGTGACCGTACAATAATATTATATATCATCTTTCGTAAAAAATCAAGTGCTTTTTTCAAGTTTTGAGATTTAATTCATATTTTCTTGAGGTTTTGATTCCATGTGAGGGGGAATAAAAATCATTTCGGCAGTTTAAAAGCCCTCAGGCGCCAAGACTCAGAGGGCTTTGCTTTTTTATTTCTCATTTCCCCGCCGCCTGCTTGCCGCCATGCTTTCTCGCGCTGTGCAGCCTGTTGAAATGATCGAGTATCTTATCCTTGAAGATCAGCCCGAGCACCGCGATAACAAGTATCACCGCCGAAATGATCATCGTGCCCGCGGCGGCTGTTACGCCTTGCTATGGTCTGTTTGCTTTTATACCTTAATATTCTTTACTGCATTAACCTCCGCTTTAAATTTGCCGGATCTCAGCGAACAGAATACTCTGTAAAAAGGCAGCAGCGGAAGCAGTATTTTGTGATCGTAAAACAGAGGGTATACTCGGGCATATACGGCA
>JAILFF010000040.1 GCA_024697705.1 Ruminococcus sp. | reverse complement strand
AAAAATTCACAGTACAAGGAAAACGACCGCAGGAGGTGGTCTGAACGAAGTTCAGACAGTCGCCCTTCAAGGGAGTTTGACGCAGTAATGTGAATTTTTATCCGAAAGATTTGTGCGGCTATTTTCTCGGATTGCTATAATGATATTCTCGAAGATCAATACTTGTTTGTAGCGGTAGCAGGGGTAACGATCTTGGCGTTTGGCAGATCTGCAACAATAGGATCGTACATATAGGTGAATTTGTACTCGCCCGAAATATCGTTGCCGTCGCTTGCGGATATGCCGTTAAGAGTGAAAGTGAATTCTCTGTTAAGCTCAAATTCCATCGAACCGTCGGTGCCTGCCTGGTCAAATACTATATTAAAGATAACAGAGTCGTTAGAGTAATTGAAGTAACTATCTTCAAACAATGTAGCGTCAGCGTTCAGGGCTACGGAAATGTTGGCAAGTCCCGATGTCTCAAAATCATGCTTGAGTTTGTAAACAACGTTGGGATCAAACTCGTATCCCTGATTCGGGGTAGCTTCAAAGTTAAGCTTCACCTTGGTAGAGCCGGCATAATAGTATACTTCCGTAAGTTCGAGATCAACGCCGTCAAATCCGCTGATCTTTTCGCTGATGATGCTGCTGTTAGGAGTAATAGGGTAAGGCACTTCGCTGTCCTGATCGTGTACATTTTCGTACCGGGGTGTTTTGTTCACGGTAACTTCGTAATATTTATAGTCGTTATTCCAGTTTATGTAGAGGACCGCATTTTCGGGGAGATCGGGGCTCTTTTCCTGAAGCTCGTATACGTTCTCACCGAGCACCATAAGCCAGTCTGTTACGGTAACGCTGTCCTTGCCGTAAAGGATAACGTTTATCATATAATTGTTCATAACCGTGTTGACATCGGCGTTGCTCGTGAGGCTGTAAGGCTGATGATTGCTGTAAGTGAACGTACCGTTCGGGTCTGCGATATAGGCGCCGTTAACTACGGTCGTGCCGGATACATCACTGCTTGCGATATCGGTAAAAGCTGTCATAAATATAGCGTTCTCGCCTGTCTTGAACTGCGGGGCAGAGCCTTCGTCGGCATACTGGAATACAGATATCATTTCGCCGGAGGTGTAATCATAAAGCTCGTTGTCCGCGATATTGTACATGAAGAACTCGCTTGAAAGAGTATATCTGATGACGTATCTCTTGCTGCCGTCGGTCATTTCAAGGTACTGCGGCTCGGCGTCTCTGACTGTACCCATAATTATCGAATCGCTCGAAGCGAGCAGCTCATCAAAGGATACCGCTTTGCTGACCGCGGGAGTTTCCTTCTCGGCGACAGCGACTTGCGGCTCGGTGACGGTGGTCTTTTCATCGGTAACGGCTTTTTTCGTCGTTTCGGAATCGGAAACGAGTGTTACAGCGGATTCGGTCTTGTCGGAAGCTGTTTCCGCAGTGTTCCCCGCAGCCTGTTCCGCTGCGGAGGAAGTCTCTTCGGAAACCGACGACGACGCGAGCGAACTCTTCTGATTCATATCATAGGTATCTATGTTGGTAGATTTTCCGAGAGTGGCTAATCCGCCGCCTATCAGCAGTACCGCGCAGGCTGCTGCGATAACTCCGCCTTTTCTGCTTCTTACCTCATTGATCTGTGTGCTTCTCATGGTGATTGTCTCCTTTTTCTTTGTTTCTGTGTCTTCTGTTCCGTAACGGTATCCGCGATTGTCGGCAGAGGGGGAAGCGTAATTATCTTTTTCTGCCGCTTCAAGTATGCTGTTGAATATTCTCTGCTTGGTCTCTAATTTATGTCTCTTAACTGCTTCTGAATAACGCATATTTCCCGCCCTCCTTTTTCATATCTTTCTTTAGTCTTTTGAGCGTTCGGTAGAGTTTGTTCTTTACCGTCATTTCGGCGACGCCCAGCGCCTTTGCTGTCTCCTTTAACGTGAGGTCATAGCCGAAGTGCAGCAGGAATATCTTGTATGTCAGCTCATCGGCAGCCTTTAGCTGCGCAAGCACCTCTTCGTAAATATAGCTGTCGCTCCGTTCCAGCTGTCGCAGAGCGTCTTCATCGACGACCTCCATCGCTTCGTCGATGCTCTCCATCACTATCCTCGAACTGTAATGATCCGCGAGCTTATGCTTGCACATTCGGAGAAGATAGTGCTTGGGGTCGAGCACATTCACACCTTCCTGCATTTTCTTATAGAATGAAAGGTAAACGTTTTGAAGTATATCCTCCGCAGTTTCCCGCGTATCCGATTTCAGGATCAGGAACTTGTAGAGGTAATCGTATGTACTGTTATATATTTTTTCAAAGCGTTCCGTGACTTCGTCCATGACCTCTTCGCCTCCTTCCGCAGTAATGATCGGTCAAATCCGTGGAAAAGATCCTTTTTTTATCTATGCTTTTCCACGATCTGTACCCGCTGTTGTCGCCTTTCATTCCAATAGTCTGTTTGAGGCGGAAAAAAGTTTCACTTTTCGGAAATTTTTTTTATTTTTTTCTTCCGGACTTTTTTCGCCTC
This sequence comes from Ruminococcus sp., assembly GCA_024697705.1. Lineage (GTDB taxonomy): Bacteria > Bacillota > Clostridia > Oscillospirales > Ruminococcaceae > YE71. Next base: position 6,962 of record JAILFF010000040.1, on the reverse strand, counting down.
GGCTTTTGTTGTTGCCTTTCATCTTAACAGTCTGCCGTGAGCGGAAAAAAGTTTCACTTTCCGGAAATTTTTTTATTTTTTCTTCCGGACTTTTTCCCGCCGCGGCATTTGTTGTCGCCTTTCATCTTAATAGTCTGAGAAAAGCAGAAAAAAGTTTCACAATCCGAAAAAAATTTTTTCGGATTGTGAAACTTCTTTTTTATTGTGCTGTAAATTAGCATTTATCGTGTTTGTACGGCGGCTGAAAACCCTCTCCGAGCGACTGTTTGCGAACAGCTTGTCAAGCTCGGGAATTCGCTTTTCTGACTTTGATATGGTTCTTTTCTCGGATCTTACGTCATTTGTGCGGCATTTGCCTGCACGTTCCGTAATTTTGCTTATGAAATCGTCCTGCTCTCATGAACGACAGTCAGCAGCTTGTTTATCTCGCTGAAAACAAGCTCTTTGAGAACGCAGGTGCAATAATGTGCAGAGCACTCTATTGGATCTCTTAGTCAGATGTTATCAAAATACGGAAAACAGCCCTCGGCAAATGTTCGAAGAGCTGCAAGCGGTGGTATAATAGACCTGTCCGCTAACCCTCGCACAGCGTATGACAAAATCTTTTACCATGCAGCTCGTGTTTTGGCGTTGCCCAATATCACAGCAGCGACAATATCTCCTCTGCCGACATACGCATGATATCTCCTTCGCCGTTTACGGCTATGTCGCTGAGATTCTTTTTTGCTTCCTGCAATTTCAGTATGTTCTGCTCGATCGACTTGTCCGCGACCAGCTTGTATACCTGAACATTGTTCCGCTGACCTATGCGGTAAACGCGGTCGGAAGCCTGATTCTCCGCGGATACGTTCCACCATGGGTCATAGTGGATAACGATATCCGCGCCCGTGAGATTTAAGCCGGTGCCGCCTGCTTTCAGCGATATAAGGAACACCTGCGTGCTGTCCGTGTTGAACTCGTTCATCATGCGAATGCGCTCTTTGGGCTTTGTTTCGCCCGTAAGCTCGAACCAGCTTATCCCGAGCTCGTCAAAGCGGCTGCGGATTATTGCCAGCATCGAGGTGAACTGCGAGAAAAGAAGTATTTTATGTCCTGAGTTTACGCAGCTTTCCACAAGGTCGATGCACTGCTCAAGCTTTGCGCTGCCGCCCTCGTAATTCTCGTAGACGAGGTGCGGGTCGCAGCAGAGCTGTCTTAATCTCGTCAGCATGGCGAGTATCTTTATCCGCTCTTCGGGAGAATCGTTCGCGCTGCCCAGCGACTGCCGCAGCTGTTCTGCGTTCGCGGCGTAAATCTTGCGCTGTTCCGGTTCCATTGCAGATGTAAGTATCGTTTCGGTCTTGTCGGGAAGCTCGGTGAGGACTTCCTTTTTCATTCGGCGGAGAATAAACGGTGATACCGACTTTTGAAGTGATTTAACAGCTTTTTCGTCCTTTTTTGATACTATCGGCGTTTCAAAATTCTTTTTGAAGCGGTTATAGTTGAACAGATAATCGGGCATGACGAAATCAAAGATGCTCCAAAGCTCTGCAAGGCTGTTCTCAACGGGTGTTCCCGTGAGAGCGAAACGTACCTGAGAGTTTACCGCCTTGACCGCCTTTGCCATCTGAGTGCCGTGGTTCTTTATGTACTGAGCTTCGTCGATGAAATGCAGATAGAATTTTCTGTTTTCATACTTGGCTATGTCTCTTGTGAGCGTGGTGTATGATGTGATCATAACGTCGTAATCGTCGGCGTTTTCGAGCAGCTGATCTCTTGCCGTGACAGTTCCGATAACGGTAAGCGCTTTAAGCTCGGGAGCAAAGCGGTTGATCTCGTTCTCCCAGTTGAGGGTGAGTGTCGCGGGACATACGACAAGGCTCTGTATATGTTCCGCGGAACGGTTCTTCGCATCGAGCATGAGTGCTATCGCCTGCAAGGTCTTTCCGAGACCCATATCGTCGGCGAGTATCCCGCCGAAGCCGTAAGCCGAGAGCGTTTTGAGCCAGCGGAAACCGTAGCGCTGATAGTCGCGCATAATATCGTCGAGCGAAGGGGGAACTTCGGTCGCTTCGGTGCCCTCCAGTCCGGAGCGGTATTTTCTTACCGCCTTCTTGAAATCCTCGCTGCGCTGCAAACGAAAATTCTCGCTGCGTTTCAGGCTGTCAAGATACATCATGCGGTATCTCGGGATATTCATATTCTCCTTTAGCATCTGCTTATCTGTTATGTTAAGATTCTTCGTGAGCTCGTCAAGCTCGGCTACCGAATCGTTTATCAGCGCAAAGGAGCCGTTTTTCAGGCGTGTGTATTTAGCGCCGCGCCTGTACGCGCCGAGTATTTCAATAAGCTCCTCGTTAGTGTAATTCTCGTCGGATATATTCACGAGCAGCAGACTTCCCTCCGGTCTCACTCCTACGACGGGCTTTATGGGCGGGCGATTCGATATACGCTTGAAGCGGTCGGAAGCGTAGACCTCCATAACGTCCGTGAGCTTTGGCAGTCCCTCCGAGATAAACTCGATCATCTTTTTTTCGTCGGTTATTGCGAGAGGATTTTTCCATCTGCGGGGGATAGTCTCGAAATATTCGTCCACTCGCATGAGAGCTATCTTTTCCGCCGCTTTATCGCTGTACGGGTTGTGCGGGTCGCCATGTTTCGGCATTGACGGATATATCTTATCTCCGTAGCGGAAATCAAGTCTGCCTATGACTTCGCTGTTTTCGTTAAGGTCGATATACAGCTGCGGTATCAGCTCCGGCGGAACAAATTCATCGACCTTGTCAAGCCCTTCGACCTCCGCGTACTGTCTGACCTTTTTGAGCACAGCGGTATAAAACTGCGGCATATCCTTCTGCGAGATAAGCAGCCCGTCGGAATAAGCGCACTCGTCATACAGATCGAATATCGCCTTTGTATACGCGGGAGATGCGGCATAGAGCCTTCGTTCGGACATATCAAGGAAAATGCCGTGAATTCCTTTAAGGAGCAGTATGTATTTACCGTCGTTCACGATCTTGAATCTGGAATTGCTCGCTTCCGTTAGGGAAAAGCAGACTTTCGGGTCTTCAAAGGTCACATAATAATCCTTGCCGTCTATGCTGACATAGTCGTCTTTATATATCTCGAAGAACTTGTCCGCCGTCTTATTATCAAGCGTAAAATCACGGATACTGCGCGAGTAATAATTTGAAGAAGCAAATATTAAAACAGTAAGATCAAGCAGACGGCGGCTTTTCTCGTCGAGAGCTTCTATCTTATGTTTAAAAGAAAAATTCTTTCCGTAGGAATATTCGCTTTCTTCGGCAAAGCGCTTGTGAATTGCGGTGATATCCTTTACCTTATACTGTCTGTCCCTGCCTATCGTAAGGGAATAGGTGACATTTCTCCCGAGCGTTATTTCGGGCAGGATACGGACAGGCGTCATCTCCGAAAGAAGCGGTGTGTCCGATACAGCTGTTTCGGTGTAGCTGTTTATCAGCATACCAACGGCGTCCGAGCTTCTGTCCGAGCGGTCAAGACGTTCTGCCCGTTTCTCCGCAGCGAGCATGACCACAGCCGCTATATGGCTGCATTCGATGTAATAACTCGGACAAGTACATCTCGGCTCCGAAACACTTCCGTCATCAGACAAAATAAGCGATACTGTGCAATTACGGTTGTTGTCTTTGACGCGAGCCGTAATAAACCCGTTCTCGGTATATACGAATTTGGTGACCTTATGATTTTTCAGGAAGCCACGCGCCGTTGAAAGTGATCTGTCGCTAAAATATTGTTCGTAGTATTTGATATTAAAACTCATTGATAATGCACCTAAAAATATAAGTTGAACGCTTTGTGATGAGGTCTTTTTTCTATTTGACGGTCATTACTAACGCTCTCGGTCTATAACATATCTATTGGATTTCAGGTATCATTTTTTCGATTCCCAACAGATATTATAGCATAGTTTTGCCGAATTATCAAGGGTTTAAAGAATTTTCATCTGTTTGATTTTGAGGAGATTTGCAACAGGCTGAACGGCATCAAAAAACGGCGCAGCGCTTTTGACTTATCCCGTTGGAGCATTCGGGAAAGAGAGTACACCGAGGGCTTTTATCAGCACCGGCAGCAGCCTTTCGACCGAAGATATACTTGCGCTGTATGTTCTTCGCCGTGATATCGAGGTATTCGGCTTCGCGGTATTATCCCTGCGGTATCAGATCAAGATACTCCTGCCGTACCGAAATGACCGCATAGTTCATATGATGCTCTCCCTCGTGTGTGCCGCTCGCGTCCCTGTTTGTGATGCAGAACCGCGCATTGTCGTCCATGTAAAGCATATCGCTGTCGGTAAAATCACCGCCGAGTATCAGTATCCCGCGGCTGTAAGGATAGAGCTCCTCTCCGTCCCGAAAACGCCCGTAATATTCCTTTCCGCTGTGCCATTCCGTCTCGGCAATATAAAAAACGTCTTCGGGCAGCCCGGCTTCTTCTGAGCTGATCCCCCGCTCGAAGTCTGCCATGCTAATGACCTTGCGGAACCCGTCTTTCGGTTCGGTCTCGGATTCAAAGAAAGGCACGGTGTTCGCGTCAACGCCCGCACATTCGGCAGCATAGGCGCATTTGCCGCTTTCGGAGCAGCTGCCGATAAGGAAGATGTCTTTATTCTCCGAAAGTCTTCCGCTCGTTATAGCACCGATTATCTGTTCGTCGGTAACACCCTTGTTGCAGAGAACGCAGAACCCGACAGGCAGCTTGAATTCCTTGCGGGTCTCCTCTACGGTATCGTAGGGAACGGCGACCGTCCTGTCCTCGTCGAAGTGCAGCACGCTGCCGTCTTCCTTATATAATGTGTAGCCGTCGCCCGTATTAACGCAGATGAAGCGGCTTCCCTTCTGCCCCGATGCGGCATAGCCGAATGTTACGCCGCGGGTCTGTCTGCCGTTCCATATCCCGACATAGCCGATACCCTCGTTGAAAAGCGAGGAAATTTCGACGGGTTCGCAGGAATCCACATTGAGCAGATACGATTCATGGACGCCCGCAATGCCGCCGGTCTTGTGCTGGACGTCGTAGGTCAGCGTGTAAGCCTTGCCCGCCTCTACCTCACACAACCCGTCGGGGTCTATCTCCGAGAAATAAGCCTCGCTCGGGTCAAAGAGCCAAGTTTCGTCTCCGTTTTTATAGGCGATAAAAGTGTGGGTCAGACCTTCTTCGTAATGATAGTTGAAGCCGTCGATTATGCGGTCTTCATCGTAGGCGTTGTATTCCCTGTACTCTTTGCCGTTGGCGCCGGTCTTTCCGCCGAGCAGTCTTTTCAGCAGTCCGGGCTTATTTGCTGTGCTTTCGTCCGATTCTATCGCAATGGCGGATCCTTCGCTGTCTGTGAGATCTTCGTCCGTTTCGGAAGTCTCGGTTATTTCTTCGGTGTCTTTTATCGTTGTCGAAGTTGTTGTAGTGAGCTCTTTCGAGCCCGTCGAAGCGGGAACGCCGTCCGTGCTGTCCACTTCGCCGCAGGCACAGAGCATGGAAAATGCGGTGAGCACCGCAATAATTATAACAGATGTCTTTTTCATGAGGCTTCACGTCCTTTCAAATATACTGACGTATTTTTTCGGAAAATATTACAAATGTCCGATATTTTTTCGGAAAGTGCTGCTCCGTACAGAGCGCACCGGTATGACAACGCAAAAAAGGCTTCTTGCTGCGGTGCAGGCAGAAGCCTTTTTGTTTGAGTATATCAATGATCGTTCAGCGGTGGAACGAAATGATGCCGAATACGGGGTTATCCTCCGTAACAAGAACACTTCCGCCGTTTCTCACCTCAAAGGGTACGAGCCATGTGCCGAGCGTATCGTCTTTGAAGGTGTATTTTTCAACGCCGTTTCTTATCTCTACTTTGACAATATTAGTTTTTTCAGCCGAACCGTCGTCTGCCAACATAGCGTAAGAGCCGTCGTCGTTTACGACCAGCGTAGGATAACTCGGATCGTCGGGGTACCATGTTCCTACTATCTTGCTTATACCTTCGGAGGCTCTTACAGAGGAAGACTCGCGTGAGAATGAAACCCTATCATTTACACTTATAAGCTCCGGAAAACTGTTGTTACTAAACCGGAATGTATACCATATATTGCGATCGGTGTCGGTGAATGTATAGTATGTCAGACCGTCGGAAGATTCGGCGCTTATCGTTCCCGCAGATATGCCGACGTTATCGGAATAAACGCTATATGTGCCGCTCGAAGTCACCTCGATAGTGCGCCCGATGTCTGCGTCTTCCTCATACCATTTACCCGCGATAGCTTCAAATACCGGGCTTGGTGTTCTTTCCTCCTCCTTGCGGCAGAAAGCAACGGCGCCGATAGCCGGGTAATCCTCGCCGGCGATCATTTCAAATCCGTTATCGCAGGAGTAAATGAAAGGCGTATACCAGAGCCCATTATTTTCGTCGTTGAAGGAATACTTCTTAACGCCGCCTGCGGTATCAACAGTAACGTATCCCGAAGCGAGTGTCTCGTAGTTCGAGAATGCCTCAAAGCTGCCGTCGCTGTTCACCGTGACAAAACGCGCCTCGCCGCTGCCCATCTCTACCCATTCGCCGATTATCTCGGTCACGTCGGGAGCGGCGACCCTCTTGCCTGTTGCGGTTTCTTTAATTTCTTCCGGCTTGGTTTCCGGTGTTTCTTTCTTTTCTTCGGGCTTGTTTTCTGCCGTTTCCTTCTTTTCTTCCGGCTTGCTTTCGGCAGCCTTTTCGCTCTCGGAGCTTACCGTATCGGCTTCTTTCGCAGCCGTCGATTCGGTAACTGTCACGCTGTCGGCAGGGCTGTTTTTGGTAATGCTGCTTATGTCATTTGCTTCTGCGCAGCCTGCGAGTGTTACGATCATGCTCATCATTGCTATAACGATCATCTGCTTTTTCATAATTGATTCCTTCAAAAATAATGATTTATTGTTATTCATATTCGATCTTAACGGCCTTTGTTTTCGCCTTTCGTTCT
>JAILFF010000038.1 GCA_024697705.1 Ruminococcus sp. | reverse complement strand
AAAAATTCACAGTACAAGGAAAACGACCGCAGGAGGTGGTCTGAACGAAGTTCAGACAGTCGCCCTTCAAGGGAGTTTGACGCAGTAATGTGAATTTTTATCCGAAAGATTTGTGCGGTTATTTTCTCGGATTGCTATAATATAGGCTTCAACGAGGAAGGAACTCCGGGACGCGGCTCGGCGATATTCCTGCATTGTCTCGGTAATGCGAAGCCCTACACGGGCGGCTGCGTAGCTGTTCCAGAGAACATGATGAAGCTGATAATGCAGCGCGCAGACCCCGAATGTGTCGTTGTTATCGGTCTTTTCGAGGATATGGGCGGCTCTTTCCGAGCGGCTTACCAAATAAATACGGAAAACACAAACGGACGGAAGCAGCAGAAGGCTGTTCCCGCCCGTATTTATATCCGAGGATCATTTCGGCAATTTTGAGATATCTAATCCGTTTGCTTTTCTTACTTCATTCAACATGGTGTTGCCCTCGATCTTTTCGAGCTCTTCTCCCATGCACACATATTTCTTGAAGATCCATCCGTCTGCGTCCTTATCCTCATGATCTGTCTCAACGCCAACGCTGTATTGGCAGTTTCCGCCGAAATCAGAGAGCCCGCAGTAGAAGTTCATCATCTCATCGGCGCTGTCACGGTACTTTTCAGCCGCTTTCGTGAGCTTATTTTCGTTTTTGAGAATGTCTTCATCGGTGATAAAAACGGTGAAAAACATCCAGGCAGTCTTTTGGCTTGCATAATCCTTTATCTCCTGTTTTGAAAGCACCATGCAGGTCTCGGGGGAAACTATTTCTTCCAGCCTGTCTTTGCTTTTACGGGGAATAATGTATTTATACGAGCCGAAGCCCTCCACAAGCTCCGTTCCGATGTCAAGAGTAGCGCATCTTATCCGAATTCCATCGCCGTCAAAAACGCGGGACATACTTGATATTTTCCCGGATTCGTCGCTTATGATATCGCTGCCGAAAAATCTGCCGACATTCTCTTCCATCTGATCTAAGAATATTGACTTCGATTCCGCCTCCAGGTAAACGGCTAAATTTCTGTCGGCGTCAAAGTTCTGATACAGAGCCCATCTCGGTATCTTTACGAGCGACAATATGTTGAGCTGATAATCCTTCTTTTCGCAAAAGCTGAACTGCCTTTCGTTTCCGTCCTTGTCAAAATACTTCAGATCATATTCCTTATACTTCACAGGGAGCATTGTTTCACCATTTTTCGAGCTTGCAGATCCGCTATCCTTAACGGTAAGGGTATAGTTCCCGTCGAAAGTCTTGTCGAACAGATCCTTATACCTCTTCTCATAATCCACGCCCTTAAGCAGTTTTATGACCGACAGAGCTTCGATGATCCATAATATCGCAAAAACTATCAGGAATATTTTCAATGATTTCTTCATTTCTTCTCTCCTCCCAAAGGATATATTTCAGTTTGGATAACAAATGTCGTTTGCCTAACAAATAATACCACAGAACCATAAAAAAGTCAAGCAAAGCTGTTCTCTTTTATAAGGTATTGATAACGCATTTGAAGGAATCGGAAGTGCGATCAATATCCGAGAAAAACGGCAGGGATAGTTTCCTACCTGCCGCAGTTATGTATATGCTTTTTTGTTATGAATTCTGTTACCGTCAGCGGACTGAAGCTCCTTCTGCGAACCTGCCGCATCGGGTACGGGTGCCGAGGATTCTGTCGCGGCGGTCACGTTGTTATTTGCGTTTTCGGTATTGCCTGCGGTTCCGACGTCTTTTCCGCAGCCCGAGAGCATGAACACCGTCATTAATGCTGCCGCTGCGATCGCGTTTAATCTTGTTTTCTTCATTTTCAATTCCTCCTGAATATAGCTTTCAAATGTTTTTATTGATTTGCTTTGTATTTTTCTTTCCGAAATATATTATAAATCACTTTTCACGATTTGTCATTCACCAAAATGGTTAATATCAATGTTTTGTAGAGCTGAACAAAAAAACTTCAAATATTTGACATTATTAGAAACTCTGCACAATTTCAAAGCAAGGAGATCAAAATATCGGCATCGGTTTAATATTTTATCATTGCAGTGAACAAAGCTCGCCCTGTTCACTAAAGTATTCCGCAAATCTAAATGAAATACGAAGCTTTATAAAGAGATTGTTTTTTTTGATGCCCGAGTTGTCAAATATTGCAATAATCGGAAACCGATTTTTGTGCATTGATACAAACTTATTTTATCCGACCACTCAATAAATGACATTTTGGCTTTCTTATGTTAAAATATAGATATGGGTCGCTTTTACAAATAACATCTGAAAGGAAGAATGGTTATGAAACTTACAAAAGCAATGGACGGAAACGCACTTACTATTGAGATAGAGGGCAGAGTCGATACCATCACCTCTCCCGAGCTTGAAAAGATGATACACGAGTTCTCCGAAAAAGCCGAGAGCCTTTTTCTCGATTTCGCGAAGGTGGAATACATCTCCTCCGCGGGGCTGAGAGTGCTGCTTGCGGCGCATAAGGCTATGTCCAAAAAGGGCGGCATGAAGATAAAGAACGCGGACGAGGACATCATGGAGATTTTCGAGGTAACGGGCTTTACCGATATTCTGAATATCGATTAAGCGATCGTTTTCACTGTAAATCACGATGAACATGACAAATAACAAAGCACGCTCCGCTATACGGCAGCTGGGATTTGCAAGCCTTGCCGCAACAGCGGTATTTATCATATCAATGCTTGTCTGCACGTTTTTAAGCGCGGGACAGCTTGAGATCGAGCTGCCCGAAGGCAGCAGAGCCGAATATTTCCGCCCCGAAACAGGCATAGTCGAGATTCACCCCGCTCCCGAAAACGAGCGCCTGATGATAGTTACGGCAAAGGGAAGGGGAAAGGAATTTATCAACTACCACCCGCCCGAAAATGTCACCGACCCGCAAAGCAGCTTTGAATACGTCAAGGTACTGCCTGGAGGCGTCATCTTCAACGTGCTGAACGGCGATTTTTCGGGCTGCCGCAGTCTTACGCTTATCGTGCAGATTTATCTGCTTGTCATTACGTCACTGCTTACGATGTCGTTCGTCATTCGCTGTGAAAAAGAGCTGTTTTCATATTCCACACTCTTTTTCGGAGGGACAACGCTGTTTCTGATGAGCCTTATTCTTTATTTGCTTATCGGCAGCAGCAGAGAGTTTACGATGAAGCACATCTATTCGATGCTCAAAAACGCGGGCAGCATATTCGTCACGCTGCTTATGCCGATAATGGTGATATTCGCCGTTTCGCTCGCGGTGAGCAACGTATCTCTGATAAGGCGCGAGGGCAGGAGCTTCGTCAATCTGCTCGGACTTATCCTCAGCGGACTTATCATCGCGGGATATGTTGCGGCTATCATCTTCTCAAACATAATGAACTCCGGCAGCGAACAGCAGGTGCGGATATACGACACCTTTAGAAGCGTGTATTTTACGACCTTCGCGTATTTCGAGGCAATGCTGATTTCGGCTTGCGCCTGCGGGATAATCGCCGCGAAGGGCAAGTCCTCATACGATAAAACGCACATTATCATACTCGGCTGCGCGATAGCCGACGACGGAACGCCGCTTCCGCTGCTGAAAGGTCGTATCGACAAGGCGATAGCCTTTGCAAACGAACAGAAAGCCAAAAGCGGCAAAACGGTAAAATTCGTGCCTTCGGGTGGGCAGGGCAGCGATGAGGTCATCTCCGAAGCCGAGTCCATGAAAAACTATCTGCTCGCGCAGGGCATCGACGAGAACAGCATTATCCTTGAGAATAAATCGACCACCACGCAGGAAAATATGCGCCTTTCGCTTGAAAAGATAACCGCCGACTGCGCCGAACCGAGCATAGTGTTCTCCACATCGGGCTACCACGTTCTGCGAAGCGGGATAATCTCGCGAAACGAGGGTCTTGTCGCCGACGGCATCGGCAGCAAGGTGAAGTGGTACTTCTTTCCAAACGCATTTATCAGGGAGTTTGTGGGACTTTTGGTAAGCAAATGGAAACAGCATCTATTCTGGACAGCATTTTTCATATTATTGTTTATGGCGGTAAATATTCTCATGCCGATGTGAAACGGCTTGCTTTATGAAACGACAGCAACCAAAAAAGAGCTTGGTCACGGCGACTAAGCTCTTTTAATGTATGAAGATTTTATTTTTTTGTGATGAGCTTCTCGGTATTCTTGTCAAGCTCGGATATGGTCTTAATGATGAATTCCTTCGGCTCGGCAAGGTCGTTTCGCACCCATTTTTCTATGACCGCGATACAGCCCTGAGTACGGTAGCAGCTTTGGAAGATCGTCCTGCTGTCGTTGAGGTCGAGATCCTGCTGTTCGGTGAGAAGCTGTCGGAACAGACCCTCCATGATCTTTCCGAACTTTTCGCGCAGACGGCTCGTTCCGTTCGGACTGAAGATCATCTTAAATATGCTCTTGTTTTCACTGATATATCCGATAAGGTGCGAGAAAAACTCCTCCGAGCGAAGCTCCCCGAGCTGTAACATCAACAGCCCGAGCTCGACAAGAACGTCTTCCTCGATCTTATCGTAAAGATCGTAGACGTCAAGATAATGCTTGTAGAATGTCACTCGGTTAACGTCGGCTTTGTCGGCTATCTCCTGCACCGTGACCTTGTGAAGCTCCTTTTCGGCGAGCAGTTCTGCAAAAGCGTCGCAGATCGACTTTCGGGTCTTAAGTGTGCGGCGGTCGGTTTTCTTTTCGGGCATGGCGTATTTACCTCTTTTCCTGTATTTTGATCTATCTGAACCATTTATCGGCGATCGTGGGCTCGGGATAACCCCAGTCCTCGGGAACGGAATGAGCGGTGCAGATAAACCCGTTCTTTTCGAGTCCCCTTACCGCCGCGCGGTTTTGTATCATCGTGCTTGCGGTGATTATCTCGATATCCGTTTGCGTGAACAGATAATCGACCATTAGTCCAACTGCTGCGGTAGCTATCCCTTTACCCCAGCAGTCGCTCCTGAGCCTGTATCCGACGCAGACCTTGTGCAGACTGTCCTTGAAGCCGTAGAACTCGGCAAGTCCGCAAAAGCTGCGGGAACATTTGTCTTCTACCGCAAGGATCAGGCTTTCCTTAGACGAAAAACATTCCCCGTAAAGGTCGGAGATCATTTTGGGCAGATCGGTATACTGCTTTTCAAAAAGAAACGTCGGAAGAAATCTGTAAACCCGCGGGTCGGAAGTCATTTCATCGAGATAAGGGATATCAGAAGGTTTAAGCTGCCTAATCAAGATATCATCGTTTCCGAACCGCGGTATCTCCTCAAACAATTTCATCGATCCCGTTCACTTCCATTCCGTTCGTATAGTACTATATAGTATTATATCACAATCCGCACCCAAAAGCAAGTGTTTTTTCACTTTATACCGCATTTCGGAAAAATACAGATATTTTAATAATATTTTACGACTTCATTGGTTGACTATCTGCAAAAGTATGTTATAATAGTATGTAGAAGAAAAAATCATCTATAAATACAGATCTTGAGATTTACAGGGGGGTGCCGATCAAAATGCGGCATAAGAAGAACATACTTTCCGAAAGTTTTAATGTCGCGCCGCTGCTGTTCTGCGCAGGCGGCGTTATCATCAATCTGCTTTTCAATCATATCGTTAATCTGCTCGGATTACCGATCGTACTTTATCTGGATACGATAGGTACCGTGGTCATTTCCGTACTCGGCGGGTATTTTCCGGGCGTCATCGTAGGTTTTGTCACAAATATCGTTTTGACCGTATCGAATCCGAGCGCTTTGTACTATGGTATAATCAATGTTTTGATAGCCGTTGCCTCAGCTTATTTTTCAGAGCATAAAAAGCTGAATAAGGCAGGAGGCGTAATAATCCTTTCTTTGAGCCTTTCCCTTGTCGCGGGATTATTGGGTGCTCTGATACCCTGGTTCATGAACGGCTTGACTTTAGACAGCGAATCGTTGGATAATATTATTTATGAAACGGGTATTTTTGATCGTATGAGCGCTCATTTGTTGTCGAACCTGTTTATCAATCTTATCGACAAGTCGTCCACAGTCGTTATCGCACTGCTGATCTGCCGTCTTATCCCCGATAAGTATCACAGTATGTTCCGCTTCACGGGCTGGCGGCAAAAGCCCATGAGCGACGAGCAGCTTAACGAGAAGGATAACTCCGAAGTCAAAGGACTTTCGCTGCGTATCAAAATGCTGATCGTGCTTGTGATATCTCTTTCAACGGTAGCTGTTGTCGGAACGGCAATAAGCGTAAAATTGTATTACAAGACCATGATTAACGAACACACCGCCATTGCGAAGGGAACGGCAAAATTTGCCGCAAGAGAGCTGGACGGAGATAAGGTCGGCGAATTTCTCGCGAACGGCGACGATTCGGAGGAATACCGTGAGTCAAAGCTGCTGCTGGAGGAACTGCTCCGCAACTCGCCCGAGATAGCGTATCTTTATGTGTACAAAATGGAAAAGGAAGGCTTCCGCGTCGTTTTCGATATTGATACTGAAGACACTCCCGCCGCCGCGCTCGGTACCGTTCTCCCATACGACGAGGTCTTTGAGCCGTATATCCCGAAGCTGTTGGCAGGCGAGGAGGTCGAGCCGATAATCACAAACGACGAATACGGTCATCTTCTTACCGTCGCGGAGCCCGTTTACGATTCGCACGGCAAGTGCGTATGCTACGCGATAGCCGACGTAGACGTTCAGCAGCTTATCAGGAACAGACGCAGCTTTCTGACCGAGATGATAACGGTATTCTTAAGCTTCCTTATAATATTATGTGTGTTTGTTGTCTGGCTGACAAATTATCACATCATTTATCCGTTAAAGTCTATCACTAATCGCGTCGACAAGATCACAAATTCCGGCGACTCACAGGAGATACTCGATAAGGACGTTAAAAAGATACGAAGCATCGGAATACATACGGGAGACGAGATAGAACAGCTTTACCGTTCGATATGCAGCATGACGCTGAATCAGTCCGAGCAGGTGCGAAGCATACGGAAGCTCTCCGATTCGACAGCGAAGATGCAGGAAGGGCTTATCATCACGATGGCGGATATGGTGGAAAACCGCGATTCCGACACGGGCGCCCATATCCAGAAAACGGCGGCGTACGTGAAGATAATAGTCGAAAAATTAAAGGAAAAGGGATACTACGCCGAGAAGATAACCCCGAAATTCATGTCGGACGTGGTGCGCTCGGCACCTCTTCACGATGTCGGCAAGATCAATATCCCCGACCGCGTTCTCAACAAGCCCGGAAGGCTGGACGACGAGGAATACGAGATAATGAAGACCCACACTACCGTCGGAAAGAAAATAATGGATCACGCGATCGTGTCGGTAGAGGGCGACAGCTATCTCAATGAAGCAAGGAATATGGCGGCTTATCATCACGAACGCTGGGACGGCAAGGGCTATCCCGAAGGGCTTCACGGCGAGGTGATACCGCTTTCCGCAAGGATAATGGCGGTAGCCGACGTTTTCGACGCGCTCACCTCTCCGCGTGTTTATAAGCCCGCATTCCCGATGTCAAAGGCGCTTTCCATAATCGAGGAAGGAATAGGCACGCAGTTCGACCCGAAATGCGTGGAGGCGTTTATGGATTCGCTCGACGAGGTGACGGAGGTACTCAGACAGTATAATCCCGAAGTGTTGGATAAATAACAAACCGAAGGGAGCCGTAACAAATGATAGAACTTATTAGAGCGCATCATCTGAATATCATGCTGATGCTGTGCGGAGCCTGCGGGATTCTCATATTACTCGTGCTTATAACTCGGTCTGTCAGCAAAAGAAGAAAGCATGATCTCCTTCTCATGGAGGTAATGTCTTTCCTTCTGCTTTGGTTCGACAGACTTGCGTATATCTACGCGGGCGACCCAAGCAGTAAAGCCTATTACATGGTAAGGATCAGCAATTTTCTTGTATTTTTTCTCACAAGCGGTAGTGTGTTCGGGTTTAACCGTTATTTATCCGGTATACTTACGGAAGAAGGCAAGATCGATGCATTGCCGAAAAGACTGAAAACAGTCGGCGTGATGACGGTATGCGGAATGATACTCGCGGTCATATCCGCGTTCACGGGGCTGTATTACTTTTTTGACGAAAACAATCTCTATCACAGAGGAAAGGGCTTTCTGATCGCGTATATCATACCCGTGCTTGCTCCCGCGCTTCTTTATACCGTCATAGTTCGGTACAAAAATCTGTTCAGCAGACGAATGTATATCACTCTTACACTGTATCTATTTGTCCCTGTCTTATGCGGGATATTACAGATATTTACATACGGCATTTCCATTGTGAATATGTCCATGGTAGCGGTGTCGGTCTCTCTGTACATATCTACGTACATAGATATGACTTACATGGTCGAGCACGCTCACAGGACGGAGATACAGTATTTCCGGAACATTCAGACCAGAATGCAGAGACTTTTCGCACAGACAGCCGACGCTTTTGTTTCGGCGGTCGAGAGAAGAGACGAGCATCTTAAAGGCAGCGCCGCACGGACGGCTGAATTTGCCAAGAAGATCGCGGCGCTCAGCGGAAAGAACAATGACGACTGCGAAAAGGTCTATTACGCGGCACTGCTGCACGACGTCGGAATGATAGCTATTCCAGATGACATGATCAACGACGCGGATTCCGACGGCGAGATCGCCAGGCAGAAAACAGTAATTGGCGGGGAGATACTTTCGGGCATAGCCGAATACCCCTATCTCGCGCAGGCGGCTTATTACTGCCGTGAGAATTATGACGGCACGGGTTTCCCGGAAGGGCTGAAGGGCAGCAATATCCCCGAGATAGCAAGGATAGTCGCCGTTGCGGACGCTTATGTGGATATGACCACCGATAAACGTTCCCATGACGCTGCTCCCGGAATTATAGCAAGAGAATCCATTATAAAAGGCTCGGGCGAACGGTTCGACCCTGCTTTCGCCGAACTCATGCTGAGGATAATAGACGAGGACATCAAGGAAGAATTGGACGGAGAAACGACGCTTCCTGAAAGTTCCCTTTCCTGCGGAGAATACAGGGAAAGCGTTTCGGCAGGGATACAAGTCGAAAGTAAGGTAAAGCACATCAGTTTTGAATGTTTTCCCGATGAAAGCGGAGATAAATTCAGCGCACCCGCGATTATTCTTTTCGATTCGTTCGATAAACGCATTCACCGCGACGAGAAAACGATAAAAAAGTATAATTATTTTGAATACGGCGAGATTTGGTTTGACAAGCATATGATCTCGACCGGCGTCCGCAAAGCCGAGGTCACGGAGATTTCAAAAAACGAAGATAACGGAAATTCCACGCGATATGAGATAACGGCGGCAAAATTCGAGGATCATTTAAGGCTCGTAATGAGCGGCCCCGAGCTTACAAAGGAAATAGTTATCGCACTTCCCGACAGCACGCGGTCGGTGTATATCGGTCTGACGGGCGAGCATTGCAGGCTCACGGACATAAAAGCCGAACAGACGGAAGAAACGGTATCGGAGGGTGATATTCCCCGTGTGGCAAAGCCTATAAGCTATATCGACCACATGGAATCGGATATAAAGAATGTGCAGATCGACCGCACAAGATCAGCCTCCACCGAGGGCATAGAGATAGACCGAAGGTTCAGTCTGGTATTTCATACCATGAGCCTTCCCGGGGCAAACCTGATATGGCACTGTCCGTATGTAGTGCTGTTTTCATCCGACGACGGGCTTGTGGGCGGAGCAAACTACCGCGAGTACGCTCTGATAAAGCTGAACGGCGAGAACGAAGAGGTAAACAGCTCGGCGCTAAACAGGTTCACGGTAAACAGAAGAGCCGATTTCCCGGGTTGGGAGGTATGGCAGGAAAAAAACAGAAGCGGCATGGAATGTGAGGTGTCCTTTGAGCGAAAGGGCAGTCGGATAATAGTCGGTACGGAAAATCTCGGCATTGAGATAGAGTGCGTAACGACCGTTGAACCGTCGGACAGGGTCTATGCGGCTCTGACAGGCGATCAGGTCGCGCTGACCGATATAAGACTTTTGTATAACGTGACATGACAGTCGTGTTATTACGAAAGAGCAAGCTAATCTCCGAGTACATTTTTTGTTTTTTCAGTTCATTTTTAAAACGGCAGATGCAGGTGATTCCTGTATCTGCCGTGTCTCTTTCACTCACGAACAGATGACATGGGCGCAAAGTGATTTTCGGAAAAAATTTCAAGTCGATAAATCAAACAAATTCTCATGTGGATTTTTGTGATTTTCTCCAAACTTCTGAAAAGTCGGCAATCGCAGGTCGATTTGTTGCGGATTTGTTGCGCCCGGTATGCTATACTGAATATGATAAGTTTCATCAGCGCGTTTTCCGTTGACAAATTTGAATTATTAATATATAATCAGAATAGAAAGGAGCGTGCCGATGAACTTTTTTGAAGAACTGATAAAAAACTACTATATCACATTCATGCTGCTTGCGGGACTTGTCCTTATCCTTATCGCAAACCGCCGAAACAAGATCGAAGGAGTACAATATGTATGGGCGGTCACGGGGCTTGTATTTACTCTGACGCTGCTTGAAAACCTTGAAAAGTGGTGCGACGTTTACGATAAGCCCGTGTGGATACTGTATTTCAAAGCGGCGGTCGCTTACCTGACACACCCTCTGCTGATAATAATGCAGCTTTACTTTATCGCGCCTGTCAAACGCAAATTACTGCTTCTGATACCGTATTTTGTCGATGCCGTATTCGTTGTCGCTGACCTTTTCGGGCTGCATAATATATACGGATACAGAGACGATCACCACTTTGCGCCGGGAGATCTCCATGTCCTTCCTGCCGTCGTACTTTGCTTCTATATGATACTTCTGATGTATTATTCGCTGAGATTTATTCAACAAAAGGACTACTCCAGAGGGGTTTTGGTGATATTCGTTTCATTTTCCTCAATGGCAGCTACACTTCTGGAATACTGGAATATCATTCCCGGTCACACCACGGAGATCGCCGTTATTGAAATACTGATCTACTACTTCTACCTTGCGGCGGTCGGTTACAGCAAAACACAGAAAACTCTGTACGAAAGCAAACTGGAGCTTGAACGACAGCGCAACAAGCTGCTCGTTATGCAGATGCAGCCGCACTTTATCTTCAATGCGCTTGCTACGATACAGTCGCTCTGTTACACCGACAGCAACGCCGCTGCCGAGTGTATCGAGGTCTTCGGCGATTATCTGCGGGCAAATATCGACTCGATAGCTTCGGAAGACCTGATAGAATTTGAATCGGAGCTCAAACACATCGACCATTATATACAGCTCGAAAAAGCAAGCACCGATATCCCGTTCTGCGTTATCTACGAGCTGAATATCCGCAATTTCAGCATACCCGCGCTTACCGTTCAGCCGATAGTCGAAAACGCCATAAAGCACGGCGCTCTCACAAGGCGCGACGGCTCGGGCTTTGTCAAGATAAAGACAGAGGAAACCGACGAAGATATTATCATAACGGTAACGGACAACGGCAAGGGCGCCGCCTTGACCACTAAACAGAAGGAACATAAGAGCGTAAGCACGGAAAACGTAAGAAAGCGACTTGCGCTGCAATGCGGAGGTTCGCTCGATATAAGTATTTCGGAAAACGGCGCTGTTTCGGTAATTAGAATTCCTAAATCATGGCAAAACAGAGAGGTGAGATCAGATGTATATAATCGGAGCGGACGACAGAAAGGCGATCGTGGTAATGCTCGAAAAAATGCTCGCAAACATTGACCCGAACGGCGAACACCGATTTTACACCGACCCGTTCGAGGTGATAAAAAACCTCGACAAGCCGATAGACGTAGCGTTTTTAGATGTGGAAATGCCCGGAATGGACGGAATAACTCTCGCCAAGAAGATAACGGAACGCTATCCGCTGTGCAATATCGTTTTTCTGACGGGCTATTCGGAGTATATGCCTTCGGCGTTCGAGATGCACGCAAGCGGCTATGTACTGAAACCGTTCTCGCAGAAAAAGCTGGAGGAGGCGCTTCTCCACAGGCGATACCGCGTCCCCGACATGAGTGACCGACCCGTAAAGGTGCAGTGCTTCGGCAGCTTCGAGGTGTTTGTAAACGGCGAAACGGTCAAATTCGGCAGGCAGAAAAGCAAGGAGCTGTTTGCCTATCTGATCGACCGCAGGGGCGCTATGTGTACGATAGATATGATGATCGGCAATCTTTACCCCGACCAGCCCGCGGACAACGCTGTGAAATCGAAGCTCCGCGTATACACCAGCGATATGATAAGCACGTTCGGAAAGCTCGGCGTTGAGGATCTGATCGTTAAGAACAGCGGCACGTTCGGCGTGAACACAAAACTGCTCAACTGCGACTATTACCGCTATCTCGACAACGACCCGCTGGCGATCTCGCGCTACACGGGCGAATACATGACGCAGTACCCCTTCGCGGAGGAAACGCGGGCGTTTCTCGAAATGAAGTATTACAAAGATCATAATATCATGTAAAAGCAAGGCGCGGAACGGTCTGCGCCTTGTTTTTTTCGGAAAAGACAAAGATCAAATCGCCGTTTTATATAAAATCAGCATTTTAAACAAATATTTTTTGTAAAGTTTGTAAACCATTTTGGAAAATAAATGGAAATTTGTTGCGGATTTGTTGCAGGTGATGTGGTATAATATATAATAATTTAAGTTCATAATTTGAATTAAACATTAAGGAGGAACAATTTATGACATCAACTGAAAGAAACGGTAAACCGGTGATCGCCTTGATACAAGGATAGATACCAACAATGCGCCGCAGGTCGAAAAAGAGATCATCGAAACAGTAGACGCTCATGCGGGTGCTGATGTGGTAATTGACGCTGAAAAGCTTGAATAAATTTCAAGCTCGGGTCTGCGTATCCTCATGAACGTGCAGACAAACGCCGCACCCGACAAAGACAAGCCCATGCGCGAGATCGGCATTGAGGGCAAGATGATCGGCAGATATGCGGTCTGTACTTATTACCGCCTTGATGCGGAAACCGTCGTTAAGGTCTTTGACCCGAATGTAAGCTACGAAATGGTCATCAAAAAGGAAATCGAAAACGCAAGAAACGCTTTTGTTGCCGGTGTGCCGACAGTCATTCCCTTTGATGATGTAAAAGTCGGGAACTGCTACGGAAAAGTATATGAGATGCAGAACTGCCGCAATCTTATGGATCTGATCGCGGAAGATAAGGAACACATGGACGAATATGTCAAGCGTTTTGCAAACATGGTCAAATGATAATAATGTATTTTTCTTTTCACGATCACGGCAGTTATGCCCCGCCGGCGCTGAGAAAACGTACAGAAAGATTTTCGGATGATGAAGCTGACCGTATTTGGCGGACATTTATTACCGCATATCTTGATACGGAGGATAAAGAATTTATAGAAAAGGCAGAACGGCAGATTCTTATTGTCAGTCTTTTAGAAGCGCTTTTCAGCGGAGAAGCTATGTCAGGTTCGGTCTCTGCCAATGAGATGAGCGAGATAAAACAGAAGTTGTTTGAGCTTTACGACAAAGGCTTTGATCCTGTCTGCTTCTGAAAATACACCACATAAACAAACAAGCCCGACAGACGGCGTTTTTCTTGAAGCGCGAAGGGCGAGTGCGGTGCAACAGTGCCGTATGAGCGAGTGCCGAGCGAACACGGCTGTCGGGCTTGTCTGCTTATCATCTTTTTTAAAAAGGGAATGAAATGAAATATGAAAGCTTATAACAACGATATTACAATGGGCCCTTCGGGCTTTGTGGTGCTGGCGGAATTTGTCCCCGCGATAGTGCAGGAGATACGCTACTTCTCCACCTACAATTTCATCGGCGAACGCATAGACGGCTACGAGGAGCCCTGCGCCCTGCTGACGACCGAAGCCGCAAGAGCACTCAAAGCCGCGAGCAATGAGCTTACTGTCAAGGGCTATCGGCTGATAGTATTTGACACTTACTGCCCTGCGCCCGCTGTAAGGCAGTTCGTGCTTTGGGGCATTGAGGATACCGATATCCGCATGAAGCCGTATTTCTATCCCGAGCTTGAAAAGCAGGAGTTGTTCCGCACGGGATACATTGCGAGTAAGTCAAGTCACAGCAGAGGGAGCGCCGTCGATCTTACGCTTCTCGACATGAGAACGGGCAAGGAGGTCGATATGGGCAACCCCTTCGACCTGTTCAGCGAGGTCTCGCACCCCGACTGCCGAAGCATAACCGAAGAGCAATACGAAAACCGTATGCTTTTGCAGAACGCCATGACGAGAAACGGCTTCGAGCCGATATTCTGCGAATGGTGGCATTTTATGCTGAAAAACGAGCCGTATCCCGACACCTACTTCGAGTTTCCCGTGTCGGCGGCGTATCTGAGAAGATGAAGAGGATTCCGATGCGACATATTCAAAAAGCGGCTGTGAAAGCATTTCCACAGTCGCTTTTTGTTTCGCTTTAAGACTTTATCTGACGTTAAGGATACACCGCGCAAAGACTGCCTGACGGCTTTGCACGCAATCTTTGTGCGGTGTATCCTAAAAAATTATTTCTCAATCCTGCTTCTCTGCGAGGGCAGTTCTATCGGAAGCCGCAGAAACGAATCCGACGAAAAGAGGATGCGGTCTGTTGGGGCGGCTCTTGAATTCGGGGTGAAACTGCACTCCGACGTAGAAATCACGGTCGGAAAGCTCAACGGTCTCAACGAGCCTGCCGTCGGGCGAGATGCCGCTCAAGGTCAGCCCGGATTCGGTGAGCTGTGCGCGGAAATCGTTGTTCAGCTCGTAGCGGTGACGGTGACGTTCGCTGATCTCGGTCTTGCCGTAGCAGCGTTCCATCGTGGTACCCCGAGCGATCACGCAGGGGTAAGCGCCCAGCCTGAGTGTGCCGCCCTTGTCTATCGAATCGCTCTGACCCGGCATGAAATCTATTACCTTGTGCTTGCACACCTCGTTGAATTCACCCGAATCCGCGTCGGTTATTCCGCAGACGTTCCTTGCGTACTCGATCACCGCTATCTGCATACCCAGGCAGATGCCGAAAAACGGTATGCCGTTCTCGCGTGCGTATTTTACGGCAGTGATCATTCCCTCGATACCGCGTCCGCCGAATCCGCCGGGAACGATAACGCCCGAAACGTTTTCAAGCGCCTCGGAGATATTGTCGTCGGTGAGCTTTTCCGAATCCACCCAGCGGATATTTATATGCCTGCCGATCGAGTAGCCCGCGTGACGGAGCGCTTCGGCTACGGAGAGATATGCGTCATGCAGCTCGGTGTATTTTCCGACGAGGGCTATCTCGGTGCTTTCGGTAGCGGATTTTATTCTTTCTACCATCGTGCGCCATTCGTCGAGCTGAGGACGCGGCGCGGTGATACCCAGCCTTTGGCATACCACTTCGGAGAAGTTTGACTTTTCCAGCATGAGCGGAGCCTCGTAAAGGTCGGGCAGGGTTATATTCTCAATTACACATTCGGGTTTTACGTTGCAGAACAGCGCTATCTTCCGGAATACGGAGGGTTCAAGCGGTCTGTCGCAGCGCAGAACGATTATATCGGGGTGAACGCCCATACCCTGAAGCTCCTTGACGGAGTGCTGAGTGGGTTTTGACTTGTGTTCGTCGGAACCGCTGAGGAAGGGCACCAGTGTTACGTGTATGAACAGCGCGTTCTCGCGCCCTACTTCAAGAGAGATCTGTCTTACCGCCTCAATAAAGGGCTGAGACTCTATATCACCGATGGTGCCGCCTATCTCGGTTATGATAATGTCGGCGTTGGTCTTTTTGCCCACGGAGTAAATAAATTCTTTTATCTCGTTGGTTATATGAGGTATCACCTGCACTGTGGAGCCGAGGTATTCTCCGCGGCGTTCCTTGTTCAGCACATTCCAGTACACCTTGCCCGTAGTAAGGTTGGAATACTTGTTCAGGTCTTCGTCGATGAAGCGCTCGTAGTGTCCGAGATCGAGGTCGGTCTCTGCGCCGTCTTCGGTAACGTATACCTCTCCGTGCTGATACGGGCTCATTGTTCCCGGGTCAACGTTTATATAAGGGTCGAGCTTCTGCGCCGCAACAACGAGCCCTCTTGCTTTAAGAAGTCTTCCGAGCGAAGCCGCCGTAATACCCTTGCCGAGTCCGGAAACAACTCCTCCCGTTACAAAGATGTACTTTCTCATGTATAATTTCCTCCTGCGTGTTTTATTTACCAATCATTGTTATATGCAAAAAGAGACAAAGACGCCCCAAACGGTCATGCCGCTTTAAGACGCCTTTGCCTTACGTTCTGTATTATACACCTTTTATACGGGTTTGTCAAGTAAAAATCAGGCATTTTCCGAAATTTTACTGAAAAGGTTTCGTGAAAACTTTTTGATAAAAACTACCGGCAGCTGCCTTTCTGCAAGATAGGCTTTTCCGGTTCTGCTGCGTAGACCCGCAGGTGCTGTAATTGTATAAAGCATAGTTATACA
>JAILFF010000035.1 GCA_024697705.1 Ruminococcus sp. | reverse complement strand
CAGAATTCGTTGGCGAAATCGAGGCACTGCTTCATTTCTTCCTCCATCATCCAGTCTACCGCGTCGGGGGTTTTTATATCAAGCTCTTTCAGCTTCCAGAGGAACGCCCCGATAAAGCCGTCACCCGCGCCCGTTGTATCTACCGCGTTTACCTTTATGCCGGGGCTGAATGCGCTGCCGTTACCAGTGAACGCATAAGCTCCGCCGCTGCCGCAGGTATAAAGAACCATGCACAGCCGCTTACCAAAGTGCTTTCTGAGCTTTTCAAGCGCCTTGTTTATGTCGGTCTCGCCGGTAATGAATCCAAGCTCCTCGTCGGATATTTTAAGGATGTTCGCAAGCGGTATGAACTCGTTTACCGTTCTTTTTAGGTCTTCGCGGTCGTTCCACAGCTGAAAGCGGAGATTCGGGTCAAAGCTTATCAGTGCGCCATTTTCGCGGGCTTTCTCTATCGCGGCGATATGCGATTGCTTCATCGGGAAATCGCCGAGACTTACGCTGCAAAAGTGCAGAGCGAATACGTCGGAGAAATATTCGCCGCGAACATTTTCGGGCGAATAGAGCATATCGGCGGATGGCTTGCGGTAGAAAGAAAACGTCCTTTCGCCGTCCGCGCCGAGACTGACGAACGCCAGCGCCGTGTTTGCCTTGTCCGTAAGACTCACACAGCTAACGTCGATGCCGCACTCTTCAAGCTCATTAAGTATCTTATGCCCGAAGGGGTCGTCGCCAAGTTGTGTCAGCAGCCGAGATTTTCCGCCGAGCTTTGCGAACGCGCCGCAGACATTCGCGGGCGCGCCGCCGAGCTTCGGGGAAAAAGCCCCCACCTCGTCAAAGGAACAGCCCGTCTTGTCGGGGATAAAGTCGATAAGCGCCTCGCCTATCGCGATAAGAGTATCATTCATCGCAAATCATCTCCATTCCTTTAAGTCGGTAAACGCTGCCGCCGATGCCCTCGCCGCGAATCTTTACCGCCGTATCGGGCGGATAAAAGCGCGTACTCATGACCTTTTCACCGCCGTTCAAGTATATTTCAAGCGAGGATTTATCGGCAATCAATTCAAAATAAGTCAGCTCGCCGAGAATGACCCGTCTGATACCGCGCCCCCGTCCGACTTCATTGTTTGTAAAGAGCAGCGTGAAAACGCCGTTCTCCAAACTCATTTCGAGCATATCTTCAAATATCAGTCTGAATTTTGCAAGGTTGGAAGGCGAAACGATATAGCACGGCAGTTCAGCAGTCAGCGGTTCGCCGTCATCAAATTCGACCGGCGGATATTTATCTGTATCTTCAAGTGAGAAGAACTCATTTACCGGACGCTGACAAATGCCGCCGTCGCCGCGCAAAGTAAGACAGCGCGGGAACGTCAGACAATGCTGCCAGCCGAGTTCGGCGGTCGGGTTGGTGTAGGGAATGTCGCCTATCCCCATCCAGCCGATAAGCAAAATTCTCCCGTCGGGGGCGGTGAAGGTCTGCGGTGCGTAGAAATCGAAGCCGTAGTCCCATTCCTCGAAATCGTGCAGAGTATCGTCATAGCGGAAATATCCCGCGCTGTACACGTTCTGATGCTCCGTCTCGCCGTAGGACAGTTCCTGCGGGGACAGCCCCAAGGTATTGCGTTCGGAGATTTCCCACATATACCCATATTTGCCGTGCGGAATACCCTGCGGACATACGCCCAAGAAACGGTGTCCGTCAATGTCGATTACATCGGGACATTCCCACATATAGCCGAAATCCGGCACCGAAAGCTCATAGTCAAAAGACCATTTTACAAGGTCGTCCGAGCGGTAAAACAGCACACAGCCCTTATCATCAAGCGTTCTTGCGCCGAGTACCATGCGGTAAACGCCGTTTTCCTCCCAAACCTTCGGGTCGCGGACATGGCAGGAGCAGTATTCGGGGTAATCGGCATTTCGCAGAAGTGTCTGCTTTTCGCTCATCGTCACGCCGTCGCGGGTGGTAACGCGGATAACGTTCGCCCCGCGCCCCGATGTGATATAATCGTGTTCGCCCTCTTCCTTGACATTGCCCGTGTAGAAGAGGTTCAGCGTGTCGCCCTTGACGAAGCCGCAGCCCGAATAAACGCCGTTACGGTCGTCGGGGCAGTCGGGGCGAAGCACCGTCCCCGTGAACCGCCAGTTAAGCAGGTCGGGGCTTTCCCAATGCCCCCAGCACTTGCCCCCCGCGCCGTAAGCGCTTTCGGGGGCGTACTGGAAATATACATGATATTTGCCGCCGAAGAAGCACAGCCCGTTCGGGTCGTTGAGCCAGCCGCTTTTCGGCTCTAAATGGAGCATTTGTCTCCAATCGTTTTTCATAAGCAATCAGCATCAGCCCTTTTCGGTAGAGATCAGCTTGTCGAGCAGATCAACGTCGCCGCTCGCCTCAAGCGATATGTCGGTATAATCGTCCGCGTTGGTGATTATTACGGGAGTAATGGTCTTGTAGCCCTTAGCTTTGATAAGTCCCATGTCGAAGGTGAGCAGCGTCTGTCCGCGTGTGAAGCGTTCGCCGTCCGCGATGTGCGCGGTGTAGCCCTCGCCGTTCAGATCGACGGTGTTTATGCCGACGTGAATAAGCATTTCCATTCCGTTATCGAGCGTAAGCCCTATTGCGTGATTGGTGTCGAAAAGCATACTTACCACACCGTCTGCGGGAGCGACTACCTTGCCTTCGGTCGGCTCTACCGCAGCACCCTTGCCGAGCACTTCGGCGGCGAAGGTCTCGTCGGGAACGTCCGCCATTGCGACCGCCTTGCCCTTGAGAGGAGAGTATACGCAGTTTTCGTCGAAATCTCTGCCCGAAATTTCGGGAGCGCTTTCGGCGGCGGGAGCGGTCTCCTTGGCGGGGTCTTTATAAAGGATATACGAAAGAACGAACGAAACAACAGTTGCAATAACAAATGTCACTAAATAACCCATGAAAGTGTTTGTGGTGATAAGGAATCCGAAAACGCCCGTTACGCCGTTAGCCGTGGCATATACGCCCATGAGCGAAGCTGCCGCCGCGCCGCACGCACCGCCGACCATGCCTGCGATAAGCGGTTTTACAAAACGAACGTTCACGCCGAATATAGCGGGTTCGGTAATGCCCAAGAATGCCGAAAGGGAAGCGGGAAGTGCAAGAGACTTCACTTTCTGCTGCTTGGTCTTGAATGCTACCGCGAGAGCAGCCGCGCCCTGAGCAACGTTCGCGGCGGTCGCTATCGGCATCCAGGTGTTCTGTCCGTTATCGGCAAGCATCGCAAGCTCGATAGCATTGTACATATGGTGAACGCCCGCAACAACGGTAGGCGCGTAAACGCCGCCCATTATGAAAGCGCCGATACCGAGCGGTATGGAAATAAGCGCCTTTGCGCCGGTAAGCACCCATGTTTCGACGGTCGAGAAAACGGGTCCTATCACGGTCATGGTAAGGAATCCTGTCACGAGGACAGATACGAGGGGAGTGACAAACAGGTCGATGACCTCGGGTACTTTCTTATGCAGCCATTTTTCAAGCTTCGACATAACGAGTACCGCGATGACCACGGGGATAACGTGTCCCTGATAGCCTGTGTTCTGAATGTTCCACGCGCCGAACCACGACCAAAGCGTGGAGGTCTCGGCGCTGCCCGCCGACCAGGCGTTCACGAGGTTCGGGTGTATCATTATCATGCCGATTACCGCGCCGAGATAGATATTCCCGCCGAATATCTTTGCAGCGCTCACGGCTATAAGTATCGGCAGGAAGGTCAGCGCCGCGTTCGAGAACATATCGAGCAGCGCATAGATATGTGTTCCCGCCATTTCGGGGAATGCCTTTGACAGACCGCCCAGCAGTCCGCAGAGAAGACCTGTCGCAACTATCGCGGGGATTATCGGAACGAATATATCGCCCAATGTTTTTATCGCCCGTTTGTACCACGGAGCCTGAGCCGCCGCGGCAGCCTTAACGTCGTCCTTCGAGGCTGCTTCAACGCCCGCCAGCCCGATGAACTCATCATAGACCTTGTTTACCGTTCCGGTGCCGATGATGATCTGAAGCTGCCCCGCCGCCTCAAACACACCCTTTACGCCGTCGATATTTTCAAGAACCGTTTTCTTTACCTTACCGTTGTCCGCGATAACGAGTCGGAGCCTTGTGGCGCAGTGGGCGGCGCTCGCGAGATTTTCCTTACCGCCTATCGCTGTCAGTATTTCCGATGCACACTTGTTATAATCCATAGCATCAACCCCTTTGATAAAAGTTAAAGGTCGTACCCAAGAAACGCCGTATTCCGCTTTTTTGGATTTTTAGCTTGATTAGATTATAACACATAATTACTTAAAAGTCTATTGACGAGTTGTGAGATTTTCACAAGTGTTTTCGGTAGGTTTCACACAGTTTCACATCTGTTTTTGGTCAATATCGCCAAACAGCGTGCTTTCACGCTCGATCACGGTATAGTCGAGCCGCATCGTTCTTGTTACTCCGTCGCCGTGTTTCAGATCGCGGAGCAGAAGCTCGGCGGCGTTCATACCGGAAGTCCTGTAATGAAAATGTGCCGTAGTCAGGGAAGGCACGGAAAACCTTCCTATCTTGCTGTCGCCCACCGAGCTTATCATTATATCTGCGGGGATCGCTATGCCATTTTCGCGGCAGAAGCTCATCGCGCCGAGCGCTATCGTATCGGTGGCGCAGAATATGCAGTCGGGTCTTATTCGCCCCGAAAGCAGGTGAGCCGCCTTGTTGTAGCCCGAATCCATATCGAACTGAGCCGTTTCCACAAAGCCAGGGCGGAGCTTTATGCCGTGATCTCTGACGGCGTCCTCGAAGCCCTCTCTCCGTGCTTTGCCCGCGGCGAGGTCGTTGAGTGTCACGCCGATAAATGCGGGGTCTTTTGCGCCTTTGTCGAGCATAAGGGAAGTTAGCGCGTATGCCGCTCCGTAGTCGTCATGACAGACGCAGTTGAAGCCGTGGAGCTCCTGCCCGACGATGACGGTCGGCACTCTCATCTTTTTCAGCACCGAGATATGAAGATCGGTAAATATGGTAGCGATCAGAATAACTCCGTCCACGCGGTTGCTTCGGAACAGTTCGAGGGAGGATATTTCTCTGCTGTAATCGTTGGCGGTATTTACCAGCAGCAGCTCGTACCCTTCCGCGCCGAGTATCTCGCTTATGCCCTCGACCGCTCTTGCGCAGCTCTCGCTCGAAAGCTTGGGGATTATGACGCCGACAAGCTTTGTCACGCGGTTTTTGGAGGCTCTTGCGGAGATGCTCGGGGAATAGCCTGTCTGTTTGACGGCTTTTTCTATAAGCTCGCGTTTGTCCTCGCTGAGATAGCCGTCATTGAAGTATCTGCTGACAGCCGATTTCGACACGCCTGCGATCTTTGCGAATTCGGATATATTCATGGTGCGTCACCTTCTTATTATGTGCAATCTGCCGAAGCTGTCCGTTTATAGTATTATATCAGATATTCCGTGAAAAGTCAATGATGTTGCCGAAACGCCGCGATAAACGGATCGGTCTTTTTTCTCTCACGTTAAAGCTTCTCTTTATTTCACTAAACTTTTCTTTAGCGAAGTTATGGATTTCGGAAAGGTGAGGTTCTTCCCGCTTGTCGGCTTCTGTTTGAAAAGAACAAAAAAGCCGCTGCAAGCTGTTAAGCGTTGCAGCGGCTTTATCACTATAGCAATCCAAGAAAATATCTGCATAAAGATTTCGAGAGAAAAATTCACAGTACAAGGAAAACGACCGCAGGAGGTGGTCTGAACGAAGTTCAGACAGTCGCCCTTCAAGGGAGTTTGACGCAGTAATGTGAATTTTT
>JAILFF010000310.1 GCA_024697705.1 Ruminococcus sp. | reverse complement strand
AATTCACTTGTTTTTGTACAGACTTGCAGAATTATTCGTTTCTGCGTTTTTGTACGATTTTCTTGGAATTGCCGATTTTATTTTTCTGCCATAAGTTTTCTTCTTGCCGTTTGATTATTTGAACCGCACGGACTCTGGGGGAAACCCTTCTGAAGAAGGGTTATCCCCCAGACCCCCTTCCTAAGACTTTTGGTTTGCCTTTGCTTTGCGCTAAATGCTCATTTACAGTACTATATTACTTCGGCAGGCGACGCTTATATATGCGGCTATTACGGCACCGACCCGAACGTCGTTATCCCCGAGCGGGCTGAAGGAAATAGAGCTTCCGCAGGGCGTTGCCGTTGTAGAAAAGGAAGCGTTCGAGGGCTGCGATAAGCTTGAAAAGGTAACGCTCGGCAAGAAGGTAACGGAGATAGGAAACTACGCTTTTGCTCTTTGTCCCGAGCTTAAAGAGATCTTTATACCCGCGAGCGTGACCAAGATAGGCTATTATGCGTTTTCGGGCGACGATAATTTCGTTATCCACTGTTACAGAAATTCCGCTGCTCACAAGTACGCGGTCAATAATGAGATAAAGTTCAAGCTGCTTGACGGCACTTCTCCCGAAATTAAAAAGGGCGACTTTGACGGCGACAGCTGCTATGACGTAAATGAGCTGGTCGTTATGCAGAAGATGGTTTCGGGCTGGAAAGTTGGCGACGTATCCGATGATCAGGCTGATTTAAACGGCGACGGTTCCGTTGACGTTGCAGACCTTGTTCTGATGCAGAAGAGAGTCGCGGGCCGGAAGGTCAAGTTTTCCGACGAGGAAGAAGATGAAAACTGATACGTAAATAACAGCAAAAAAATACGGCGGAGCTTTTCGGGCTCCGCTGTTTTGCGTTTATTTGATAAAAAAGAACCCCGCATAGAGCGGGGTTTGCTGCGGATTCAGGAAATACCCTCCGCAAAACTGACGGGGATACCGAACATAATGCCTGCATTGGGCTTTGCGAGGTCACCCGTCACGCCGCGGATAGCGGTCTTGACGATCTCAGCCTGTTCGTCATTGACAACGACAAACAGCGTTTTGGACTTATGCGAATCGTCCTCGCCCGCGAGTATACCGCGCAGCAGATGCACCATCGGGGTATTCTCGTTCATTTTGGCTATCGTATTAGCCATACCTACCGAGTCGATCGCCGTAGCGCCGTGTATTCCGGCGTTGAACAGCACTGTCATAATTTTGTCCACCAGCTCCGTCTGTTTAAGTACCAAAAAAATTGCCTGCATTATTATCAGATCCTTTCCGTTTCTCCCTTGCGGGAGGAATTATTTGTTTTTATATTATTTCCCGAGCCCGAAATGCCGCTCTATGACCGACAGTGTATTCTCCACCGTGTCGCCGTCGGTGCGTTCGAGGTATGTGAAGCCGCTTTCGATGAACTGCCGCCGTTCGGTCTCATTGTCGATATTAAGCGCCTCGATAACGTTGTTCAGCAGCTCATTTCCATCGGGGAAGGAGAGTATGAACCGATATATCTCGTCCTTGTCGGCACGGTCGAAATAGTGTCTGCGCTTCATTTCGTCGGGGGCGAACAGCAGAAATACGTGCTCTCTGTCGCTTATCCTTTTAAGTATATCTATCGGGATAATGCCGTCCACGATGATCCTTTTGTCCTTCGGGAGCGCGATCAGGTCTATTATATTGTCGGATATTTTCACAGCGCAGGTTCTCCCGTATTCGGAGCCTTATTTCTTCACGAAGTACGCCGCGTTCCAGTCGTCAAGCTTTTTCTGCTCCTTAAGCTCAAATCCCGCATTGCTTACCGTTTCAAGCACCTCATCGAGCCTGTCGTCGATAATGCCCGAAATGATGAGCCTGCCCTTGTCCTTTAGGAAATCCGCAAAATACGGCGACATCGCAATGAGCACATCGGCTACGATATTCGCACATACAAGATCGAATCCCGTGCCGAGCCTGTCACGCAGCCACCCGTCCGCAGTGATGTCCCCGATGAACGCGGTAAGCCTCTCCGCGCCGAAGCCGTTCTTCTCGAAATTCTCGCGGGTGATGCGTATGCTGTCGTCGGTGATATCGACCGCGTGAACGTGTACCGCTCCCAACAAGACCGCCCCGACCGAGAGTATCCCGCTGCCGCAGCCGAGATCGAGCACGTTGTCGCCTTCCTTGATGTGCTTCTCGATAAGCTCCAGACACAGCCGCGTCGTATTGTGCTGCCCCGTGCCGAAGCTCGAAGCGGGGTCGATCTCCAGTATCTTGCGGGTGCAGCCTTCGGGCACAGCCTCCCACGAGGGCTTTATCAGCAGCTTTTCGCCGATCTCGATGGGCTTGAAATACTGCTTCCAGTTGTTCGCCCAATCCTCGTCGCGTATGTCCTTCATCTCGCAGACCAGTCTGCCGAATTTGCCTTCGTTGTCGGCGGCTTTAAGCGCTTCGATCTCGCGCTTGGCGGCGTTCCAAAGCTCCGCGCCCGCGGCGTCTTTTTGTATATAGACGGTAACGGCGGTCTCACAGTTTTTCAAGCCCATGAGATCGTCGTCGATGTAGTCCCAGTTTCCTGTTTTATTGGCAAGGAAATCCTCGAAATCCTTTGAGTCCTTAATAACAAAGCCGGTTATGCCCACACCCGTCAGCGCAGCGGTAAGCGGCTCGATCCCTTCGGTGGTAGTATAGATATTGATTTCTGCCCAGTCCATGTTATCATCTCCCGTATTTAATTATATCATATTATTATTAAAAAATCAACCCTTTGTGAAAAAAACAGTCTGCCTGTTTTTGGCGAAAAATGTTCATAGTATATTAGACCTGTCCGCTAACCCTCGCACAGCGTATGTCAAAATCTTTTACCATGCTGCTGCGTTGTCCTCCTCACCGGGCGACAGCCCGCTTTCGTCGTCCGCCTTGCATCATGGCAAAATCTTTTACCATACGCCGCACGATGGTTAGCGGACAGGTCTATTGATAAATATTATTATCAATGCAAATCAGTACCGATTCTGCGTAAAAATACAGCAAAAACGAGAAAATTGTGGAATATGACCGTTTTTTGTCTGAAATGTTTACAAAAAGAGGCTGATTTTACGGAGCGGTATATGATATAATAATATACCGGGTACTTTCCCGATATGCGGCAAAACGGTGTACGGTCTTTATAAAGACTGTAATATGCCCTATCTCGAAATTAATGAATGAAGTATATTATGTATACTCTAAACATAAAATTTTACATATCCATTTGATTTTATTTATTGACAGAACGAACAGTATACGCTACAATGTTAGAAAAAAGAGTGTCAGCCGTCGGTTTGTGATCGTTACAGGGGGTATTATTATGATACTGTATTTTTCCGCAACGGGCAATACTAAATTTATAGCGGAGATATTGGCGGAAGAGCTTAACGATAAGCTGATCGATCTGCGAGAGAGGATAAAATCGGGCGATAATTCGACGATCTACTCCGACAAGCCGTTTGTTATCTGCTCGCCCGTTTATGTCTGCGAGATACCGCGGTTTTTGATGAAATTTCTTGCGAAACAGAAGTTTGCAGGAAACAGAATGGTCTATTTCGTGTTCACCTGCGGCGGCTACGCGGGCGTTTCGGGCGCTATGATGAAGGAAATGTTCACCAACAAGAAAATGCTCCCGATGGGTCATGCGGAGCTCATCATGCCGAACAATTATGTCGCCTCAAATTATAACAAGCCCAACGAGGAAAGCGAGATAATCTTCCGTATTCAAAATTCCGCGCTTGGCGCACGGGCTGCCGCGCTGAAAATAAGGCACGGCAGAAAGCTCACGGCGCGGCACGTTTTCATGCTTGAAAAGCTCGTCATGCTGCCCTTTACGCCTGTCTGGACGAAAGTGATGCAGCCCTCGAATCCGTTTCACACAACGGATAAATGCATAGGCTGCGGCAAGTGCGAAAAGCTCTGCCCCGTGAACAATATCAAGCTCGTGAACGGCAGACCCGAGTGGAAAAAGCCCTGCGCTCACTGCATGGCGTGTATCTGCAACTGTCCCGCAGAGGCTATCGAATACGGCGAGGTAACGCAGGGCAAGGATAAGTACAACATTCGGAAATATTTACCGAAGATCAAGTAAAGGAGCGTGCAGCTATGGCAGGCTTTAAGGCGTTAAGACCCGTTGATAATTTTTATCAGACTTTGATGTTTTTCCCGATGCCCGTGGATTACGGCTACCGCGATTCAAAGAACCTCCGGTATCACCGCCACAAGCGCATGATCCCCGAGCTTCTGCCGCAGCGTCAGACCGCATTGGAGTCGGTGAGGTACGCCGCAAAACGTCTGCAAACGGACGTAAAGTTCACCGACGCGGCGCTTGAAAAGCTTGTCAAGGTGCCGAGGATATTCCTTCCGTCGGCGCTGAAAGGCTGTGTGAAGTGGGCGGAGGAAAACGGCGTGAAGGTCATTGATGTGAAGGAAATGGATATCATCAACGACAAGCGGGCTAAGGAGAAAGGCAAATAACCATGAGCGTAAGAACAAAAGGCAGGCGGAAGATCACCGTCGGCGGCAAGCTTTATATATGGTATGTCGCACCGGACGATGATTCGCCGTACAATTTTTTGAATATCGCGTCGGACGACAAATACCTGATACTGTCCTGCCCGCTCCGCACCGATACCGCCTATGCGATAAGCAAGGGCAGGATATTTCAGACGAAAGAAACCGACGGCACATGGAACAGATACCTGCTGCCGTTTGAAATGCCCGATATCATCACGCCGCGATTTGTCGAAAAAATGATTATCTGGGCGACACGGAACGATAAAGCAATACCGATAAACGGGAATGATTTTTCCGTATAAATAAATTATATTATGCAATTAAAATCAAACGAAAAGAGGTTTTAAAAATGAAAGTCGTACTCGCGGGAGCCTTCGGACATCCGGGCTTCGAGATACTGAAAAAACTTATCGCGGAGGGTCACGAGGTGGTCGCCGCCGATCTTAACGAGCCCGAAAACAACGGTCTTGAGGGAAAATATACCTACCATTACATAAACGCCGCCGACAAGGACTCGATGAAGGGCGTCTGCGACGGCGCGGAGGTCGTTATCACTACGATGGGGCTGACAGGTCCTTCGCTGCTGCTCAACAATTACGATATCGACTACCGCGGGAATATGTACCTCTACCGCGAGGCTTACCGCTCGGGCGTTAAGAAGTTCAACTATATCTCGGTCATCACCTGCAAGGAGCCCGGCGCGGAGAAGATACCCATGCTCCACGCGAAGGCGCTCTGCGAGGACAAGCTCAAAAAGGGCAAGCTCGATTACGTTATCTACCGCCCGACGTGGTACTTCCACGACATAATGAAGGTGTTCAAGCCCTACATCGACAAGGGCGAGATGCGGCTGTTGAAGGGTCATCACGACGTAAGGGCGAACGTCGTTGACTGCGCCGATTTCGCCGATTTTATCATCAAGCACATGAACGATACGGACGTTACCTACGAGGTCGGCGGCAAGGAGACCTACACCTACAAGGACATGGCAAGACTGTGCTTTGAAGCCGCGGGAAAGCATACCGTCATCAGGGACGCTCCCGAGTGGCTTTTCTCGGTGCTTGCCGAGCTGCCGATGATAAAGAAAGCGGGAGAGCATGACATAATCCTGTTCTCGCGCCGGACGCTCTCGCACGACCTTATCGGAAAGGACATAGCGGGAGACAGCTCCTTCGCCGAGTATATCAGGGAATACTTTGGAGGAAAAAAGCAATAATGAAAGAATATAGCGTGCCTATGGCAATAACGGACTTTATTCCCGTGGGTTTGTTTCCGGCAGCCGCGCTGCGGATATTCTTCGATCTGAAAGGGCAGATGAACAAATTCTTAAAGCTGATGTATCCGGCGGACTGATTTTTGTGCTGTATGAGAATATGAAGCAAGAGCCAAAAGTATTAGGCTTCCCCCCCGCGGACTGTTCGCGGGGGATTTTTTTGCGCGGCGGGATTTGACAAAATCCTCTGCCTGTGCTACAATAGGCTTAAATACATGGCAGGAGGTAATTATGAAAACACTTTATGTCTCCGATCTTGACGGAACGCTGCTGCGCGGCAGCGAGAGAACTTCGGGATTTACAAATAATACAATAAACGAGCTTGTCGGGCAAGGGCTGATCTTCTCCTATGCGACGGCGCGTTCTTTCGTTACGGCGCACAAGGCGGCGGGCTTTACGGCGCGTTTCCCCGTGATAGTCTACAACGGCGCTATGATGATCGACAACGCCGACGGCAGTATCATCGGGAAGAATTTCTTCGGCAGTGATGTTTACGCGCTGCTTGACGATCTGTTTGCGGCGGGGGTCTATCCGCTTGTGTACGCCTTCAAGGACGGCAGGGAGCGCTATTCGTTTATCCCCGAAAGATGCTCGGCGGACGAAACGGCGTTCATAAAGACGCGCAACGACGCCCGCACCATGCCCGTCGGCACAGTAGAAGAGCTGACGGCGGGAGAGATATTCTATATCTCCTGCATAGGCTTTGAGGACAGGCTGCCTGCTTTTTACGAGAAATATCGCGGGCGATTCAGATGTCTTTTGCAGCGGGATATCTACACGAACGCGCTGTGGCTGGAGATAATGCCGAAGGGCGTGACGAAGGCGGCGGCGGTGGTGCAGCTGAAAGAAATGCTCGGCTGTGACAGGGTAGTTGCTTTCGGGGACGCGATCAATGATCTTGATATGTTCAAGCAAGCCGACGAGTGTTATGCGGTGGCTAATGCCGCGCCTGAGCTGAAAAAAGCCGCGACGGGGGTAATTGGCAGCAACGAGGAAGACGGCGTGGCGAAGTGGCTGAAAGATAATGCGCGAATAGGGTAGGACGGTTTTGCTATAATCTATGTAGCAACACCGTTAAGATAAGATAAATGAGAGGTGTAGGGGCGCACCTATGTGTGCGCCCGCCTCTGGATTCTGCGTGACTCACGGGCGCACACGGGCATGAACAAGTTTGCACAAACAAGGTTTGTGCCGCAGTGCGCC
>JAILFF010000229.1 GCA_024697705.1 Ruminococcus sp. | reverse complement strand
AGCTTAAAAGCTTTACCGTAGGCACAATTACTGTCGATGTTTCTCACACGGCGCCACAAGTAAACCAGGGATTTTTGACCGCGTTTATCGTCAAGTCTGTGAACATGAGAAGATTTGAGGTCAAACCGCTGATAAAAAAAGAAATGACAGATAGCAGCATTATCGACATAGCGTTTCAGCTGGAGGGTCAAGGCATACTCGGCACCGATAAATACGTAAACGAAGACCTTGATGCTTCACTGTCTGTCATGGCGACGATCGGACGAGCCGCCGCGTTTGACGCGCTTGTGAAAAGGGGCGGCAGGATAACGCCCGAACAGACCGACGAATTTATCTCCGATGCCATCGAGAGCGAACGGCACGAGATATATCTCTCGCTGCTGAGGTACAAGCGGGATATTCTCGGCTTTGACGAGGGCGGCGAATCGGGCAGCAGGTTCGAGCTGTAAAAAGGGGTAAGAATGGAAATAAAAATAGATATTGACGAAGCTGTGCGGTACATGGGCTACCGCGGCGTTCCCGACGAGGAACAGCTTCAAAAGATAAAAAAACAGGCGGAGCTGCTTGAAAAAAGCCTTAAGCCCGCCGTGATCTACCGTATCTTCGATCTGGACGAGAGCTTTTACGGCGTAAAGCTAAAGCTCACGAACATCACCTTCGAGGGGGAGGACATCAAGCGGCACCTTGCGGGCTGCGACAAATGCGTGCTGCTCTGCGCGACGGCGGGGCTCAAAGCCGACGAGCTGATAAGGCGGGCGCAGACCGAGGATATCTCGCTGGGCTTTATTACGGACTGTCTCGCAAGCGCGGCTGTCGAAGCGGTCTGCAACGAGCTTGAACGAGAGCTTAAGGACAAGCTCCCCGACAGGCACATGACATGGCGGTTCTCGCCCGGCTACGGCGATCTGCCGCTTTCGGTGCAGCCGCAGATACTCGATGTTCTGAACGCGCAGAAACGCGCAGGCGTGAGCTGCCTCGAATCGCTGCTCATGGTGCCTTCAAAATCGGTAACGGCGATAATCGGGCTTTCGCGTGAGCCTGTCGAAAACAAAAGGCGCGGCTGCTCTATCTGCAATATGGCGGGGCGGTGTGATTTCAGAAAACGCGGCATACACTGCTGAAAAAGATAAAAGATATGAGATAAAAAGATAAGAGATATTTTTGGACAGTTAAGTAAATGCTCTACGCTTTTACAGCGAAATTTCAATCGGTCGCAGGCACTTGACCTTTCTCCTTACGCCTGCCTGCGACCTGCAAGATGACGGCATTATTCATTTACAGATAACAATTTTTTACAAGGAGGAAAGCTATGGACTTTAAAAAGCTCTTGAACGAAAAGGAATTTGTCTTTCTTGACGGCGCTATGGGGACTATGCTCCAGGCGGCGGGGCTTGACGCGGGTGAAAACTCCGAGATGCTGAATCTCACCCGCCCCGAGCTTATCGAAAGCATCAACCGCGGCTACATCGAAGCGGGGTCGGACATCTTTTACTGCAACACCTTCGGCGCGAACCGCTACAAGCTCAAAGCCGTCGGGAAAACACCCGCCGAGATAATCCCCGTCGCCATCGAGATAGCCAACCGCGCAAAGGCTTCGGCTTCGAGAAAGGCTTACTGCGCCCTCGACATCGGCTCGATAGGTCAGCTGCTCGAACCGAACGGCACGCTTTCCTTCGATGAAGCCTACGATATCTTCAAGGAAATGATAATCGCGGGAAAGGGCGCGGACTGCATCGTTATCGAGACCATGACCGACCTTCTCGAAGCAAAGGCGGCGCTTCTTGCTGCTAAGGAAAACAGCGGCCTTCCCGTGCTCGTTACCATGACATTCGAGGAAAATATGCGCACCTTCACGGGCTGCTGCATCGAATCAATGGCGATGACGCTCGGCGGACTGGGCGCGGACGCTATCGGCATAAACTGCTCGCTGGGACCCCGTGAATTGTACCCCGCGGTGGAAAAGCTCTGTTCGCTGACGAATCTGCCCGTGATAATCAAGCCTAACGCGGGACTTCCCGACCCCGTCACCAACAAATACAACGTTCTTCCCGACGAGTTCTCGCAGCTTTTAAAAGCTATGATACCGCTCGGCATAAAGATAGTCGGCGGCTGCTGCGGAACAAGCCCCGACTACATCAAGGCTACCGTAAAGGCTTTCGAGGGCGAGAAAAATC
Organism: Ruminococcus sp.; assembly: GCA_024697705.1. GTDB lineage: Bacteria > Bacillota > Clostridia > Oscillospirales > Ruminococcaceae > YE71. Next base: position 9,819 of record JAILFF010000229.1, on the reverse strand, counting down.
AGGCGAAGGAAAAAGAGCTGCCGCCCGCGGTATGCTCGGCAAGCAGCGCCGTTATCATCGACTGCCCGCGAATCATCGGCGAGCGAATCAACCCCACGGGCAAAAAGCGCTTCAAGCAGGCTTTGCAGGAGCACGACCTCGACTATATCTGCAATCAGGCTATCGAGCAGATTGACGCGGGCGCGGAGATACTCGACGTGAACGTGGGTCTTCCCGGCATCGACGAAAAAGAGATGATGATAAGCGCTATCAAGGCGGTTCAGGGCATCTGCGACACGCCCTTGCAGATAGACAGCTCTATCCCCGAGGTGCTCGACGCGGCGCTCAGAGTCTACAACGGCAAGCCGATAGTCAATTCGGTAAACGGCGAGGAGAAGTCGCTTAACAGCGTTCTGCCGCTCGTTGCGAAATACGGCACGGCGGTGGTAGGTCTCTGCCTTGACGAAAACGGCATACCGAAGACCGTCGAGGGGCGCGTGGCTATCGCCGAGAAGATATGCAAACGCGCCGACGAATACGGGATCCCCCGCCGCGACATCTGCATCGACTGCCTTACGCTGACCTGTTCGGCGGAGCAGGAAGCCGCCATGCAGACCATCGAAGCGCTCAGGATATGCAAGGAAAAGCTCGGCGTGCGGACGGTGCTCGGCGTGTCGAACATAAGCTTCGGTCTGCCGCAGCGCGAGATAGTAAACCGCACTTTCTTAACAATGGCGCTGACAAAAGGTCTTGACCTGCCTATCATGAACCCGAATATCGCTTCGATGACATCGGCGGTAAGAGCGTACCGTCTGCTTGCGAACATCGACAAGAACGCGCAGGAATTTGTAGCGAATTACGGCGGCGAAACGCCCGCGGCGGCTGCTCCCGCCGTCAAGCAGGAGGACATGACTTTAGGCTACGCCATGAGCAAGGGTCTTAAAAACGACGCGGCGGCTATCACCGCGAAGCTGCTCGAAACCAACGACGCTATGGAGATCGTAAACGGCATACTTATCCCCGAGCTTGACAAAACGGGCGCGGATTTCGAGAAGGGCAAGATCTTCCTGCCGCAGCTGATACTCACGGCGGGCGTGGCGCAGAGCTGCTTCGAGGTCATCAAGGACTATCTTTCGCAGCACGGCGCGGGCGGCGTTTCAAAGGGCAAGATCGTCATCTGCACGGTAAAGGGCGACGTTCACGACATCGGCAAGAACATCGTGAAGGTACTGCTCGAAAACTACGGCTACACGGTGATCGACCTCGGCAAAGACGTTGACCCGATGCTCGTCGTAAAGACCGCCATCGAGCACGACGTAAAGCTTGTCGGCTTAAGCGCCCTGATGACCACGACGCTCAAAGGCATGGAGGAAACGATAAAGCTTCTCCGCGAGAACCACCCGTGCAAGATAATGGTAGGCGGCGCGGTGCTTACCCCCGACTACGCCAGGCAGATAGGCGCGGACTACTACGCGAAGGACGCAAAGCAGTCCTGCGACATCGCAAAAGAGGTCTTCGGTCAGTAATTTACGGAGGAAATGAGAATGTCTGACACAAAGATAAAAATTTGCGGACTTACCCGCGATGAAGATATAACAATTCTGAACAATACGCCGGAGGTGGATTGGGGCGGATTCGTGCTGTTCTACCCGAAAAGCCGCAGGAACGTCGAATTTGACGAAGCGGCAAGGCTCGGCAGACAGCTCAGGGGCATCGAAGCCATTGCCGTTACCGTTTCTCCTACGCCCGAACAGGCACGGAAAATCTCCCATGAGGGATTCGGGTATATCCAGATACACGGCGAACTGCCCGAAATGACATACAGAGCGTGTTATATTCCGGTGATTCGCGCATTCAACAGCTTTGACCCCGCCGAGCTCGAACGCTGCGCCAAACTCGATCGGATTGAATATTTCCTGTTTGACGCGGCTGAACCGGGCAGCGGAAAGCCCTTCGATTGGAGCGTGCTTTCGGCGCTTCCCGATTACGGCAAAAAGATCATACTCGCGGGGGGGCTCACTCCCGACAATGTGGCGGCGGCGATAAATGCGATTCATCCCGACAGAGTGGACGTCAGCACGGGCGTTGAGTTCCCCGGCGGCGGAAAAGACCCCGAGCTCGTGAAGAAATTCTGCGAAGCGGTAAAGAACGCATAAAAAAAATGCAAAGTGAAGGCATATCAAAAGTCTTAGGAAGGGGTTGGCACGAGCAAGCTCGTGCAGGGGAGAACCCTTCTTCTTGCACGAACTTGTTCGTGCAAAGGGTCTTCCCCCACAAAAGCCCACGACGGTCGCAAATCAACGGTAAAAGGAGAAGTTGTACGACCAAAATAAAATCGGCAATTCAAGAAAAGCGAACAAAAACGCAGAATCGAATAGCTCTGCAAAAATGTTCGGTAACAAGTGAATTGCCGATTTTATATTTGCGAAAGAGCGCAGCGATTTTCGCAAATGAACTGCTCGAATGTCAGAAATATCACGATGGTCGGGAAAAAGCTCATGCAAACAAATCATGGTCGTTCGCGCCGCTGTTGCATGAAAATCGCTTCGCTCTTTCATGCAAATAAAATCGGCAATTTCATTGTTCCCGCTCACTCTTGCAGAATTAATCGCTTCTGCCTTTTTGTGGGCTTTTCTCGAAATTGCCGATTTTATTTTTTGAACTATACACTTCTGCTTCTTTTTTGATATGCAGACTTTGTGGGCTTCTGTGGGGGAAGACCCTTTGCACGAACAAGTTCGTGCAAGAAGAAGGGTTCTCCACTGCACGAGCTTGCTGGCATTAACATAGTTAATGCAGCCAACCCCTTCCTAAGACTTTTGGTTTGCCTCACTTTGTGAAAATGCTTTCAATAATCTCCGCGATCTTGAACGAGAACACGATCTCCTCGCCGTCGGTCGGAACTCCCTTGTCCGCCGACGCTGCCGCCGCAAACTGCGGGAACAATACACACTCATTGATCGCGCCCGAAACGCCCGCTTTATGATCGCTCAGCGACATGATGACCGCCGCCGCAAGCCCTATCGCCAAAATTCTGAGAAAGTCAATGTATCTGTACATATTTTTGTACTCCTTTCGGTGATGATACACTGATTATTGGCAGAACGAACGCCTTTTATTCGCTCCGTTGGGAGAAGTTTACTCATTTTTTAACTTATTTACTGCGGATTTGTGTGATTATCTATTGACATATCGGCTCGAATAATGTATAATATAAATGTATGTTGTTAGTTTTTTGCTAAATGATGAATTACAGATAAAAAGGAATGGTATAAATGAAAAAAAGGTTATCCGCCGTTGCAGCCGCTTGCCTGATACTTGCTTCACAGTCGGTGTCTGCTGCCGCTGACTGGGGATATGAAGATTATAATTATGATTACAATTATGATTACAATTACGATTATAATTATGATTACAGCTATGACAATAACTACGGCTACGATGATAATAACGGCTATTACGATAATACCTGGACGGACGATACTCAGAACGGTGATCAGACAGGGACGGACGAAAACGGGGATAACGGTCAGAACGGTCAGAACGCTCAGAACGGCACCGAAAGCGGCTCGGATTCTTCCTCTTCGAGCGAATCGCAGGTGGATATCGCCAATAACGTGCCCGTGAACGTGCTGCTCGAACAGTCGAAGATTGCCGATAAAAAGTTCACCATCGACATGAAGCTCGATACCAAGAGCAAGATCACCGAGATCGACATGACTATCATCTACGACAGCAACGTGCTTAAGATGACAAGCGCCAAGGTGAACAAGAAGGCTGCAAGCAAGGAAGGCAAGGGCGTTGCCGCCGAGACCGAGAACGGAACTATCCAGTATCAGTTCAAGGACCCCGCGGGCTCCGAGTATAAGGACAGCTTCCTGACGCTGAATTTCGAGGTTGTCGATCCGCTCGAAAAGGCTTCTCCCGTGTATACGAAGGTCAATTCGATACTCGACGAGAATTCCGATCCCCTTTCCTACCGCGCCGACGGCACGATAGTTCAGATCGCGGGAGCAGTCGAATATGACGCCAAGGACGACGAATCAATGTATGCCGAGCTTCGCGTTGGCAAGAGCGACAAGCCCATCAGCCTTGAATCGCTGGGTCTGCAAAATGTAGCTTCGGTGCAGCTTGAAGACAAAAAGCTTGCGTCCACCGATAACCTGTCGATCACCACGCTGGCGGTGGGACTGACGAACATGACCGTCGAATTCACCGACGGAACCAAGAAATATTATCGCCTTGTGGTCTCCGAGAGCAGCGCTCCCACGGTAACTCCCACCGTAGGTACGGTCAGCGGCGATAACGCTCAGGAAGCCGTTCCCGATAAAGCAGCTGTCGGCAGCGGCGAGGAAGTCGAGCCGCAGGCTAAGGACACCGACCCGGGTCTTACCAAGAAGGAGACTCACAGCAGCTCGAAGAAAAAGTATATGATAATCTATATCCTCGTGCTGGTGGCGCTTATTGCCATAATCGTTGAGTTTTTCGTGTTCTTCGGCAACCCCTACGCCAAGACCGCCGCTATCCTGAAGCAGCGCAGGAATTCGACCGACGATTACGGCAGCGAAGGCTTCAACGGCGAACCGCTGAGTATCCCCGAAAGAGAGCAGTATGACGATGCCGACGAGAGCGGCTTTGACGATATGGAAAGCGAAACGGCGGACGGCGAGACCGATGAGAACTTCTCCGACGAGGACTTCGCCGATGACGGCTTTGAATACACCGATGACAAAGAATTTGCCGACGGCGATTATTACGACGCCTACGACGGCTACGAAGACAGCAGCGAACCTCGTCCCGCCGATATCTCCACGGTTGAGGGCTATGACGACTTTGACGACGGCGATGTCGATGATTCCTCCGAGGAGGGCGTTGTTTCCATCGAGGAAGACGACATTGATCCCGATGACAGAGGCGGTGAATGATCTGTCAGATCAATAAGATCCTTATAAATAGGCAAGAGCGGCTTCATCTGCCGCTCTTTTTTGTTCTCCTCATTTGATACCGAAACGGCCAAGGCTTTATTTTGTCCGCACGCTTTCGGCTCTTTGAGGAAATAATATATTATTACACAAGTCCGAAGGCAGCATCAAAATGAAACAAACAGTTTTTTCTTTAATGGTTACATTTCGATTACATTTTTTACATTCGGCATTAATAAGTATATCATGTTAAAACGATCAAGTCAATATCGGTTTTGTAGAAAAATAGAGAATTATTTTGGATAGTTTGCCGTATTGACACTATATATTGCGCTTTTTCGGAGCTTGTGTCGGCAGATACGGACTTTAATTTCCCGAAGCTTCCCGATCGGCTGCTGTAAACTTTCGGTGAATTGATAACACCCGATTTTCACAATGGTTACAAATCGAATCTCGCAAGGCGGCGATCGTACGCTTTACGATTTTATCCCCGTGATGAGCCGCTGCAATTCCTTAAGATCGCGGTTATTCACTTTATGATCGTTGTTTATGTCAAAATAGGATATGTAGTAATCCGACTGAACGATAAGCTGCTGAAGCGTTTTGATATCGCGGTTGGAGATGCTTCCGCTCTTGTCAAAATCAATAAGGCGGTGATTGGTCGAGCGGTAATTGCCGTTCGGGTCGAAGTCCGAAGGACCGATCTCGGGGAGCTCGTACAGGAACGTTCCGAGCTTCATACTTGGGTCGTAAGGAATGTGATCTTTGCGGAAGGTCGCCGTGCATTTGGCGAAGTAGGTGTTATAGTTGCCGTTGTTGCTGCCGGTGTCGTCCCATGTCGGGTCGGCATAGTAGAACAGCCCGTCATCGAGCTTGATAAGGTTCCAGGCGTGCGCTTCGTTCTTTGCTTCGCCCGCGACATATACGTTGTCGATGCCGTGATAGTTCAGCAGCAGGCTGTATATTTTGGAATAGCTTTCACAGACGCCGCTCTTCTCGATAATGCCGCCCAGAATATTATGAGCAAACGGTTCTTCGGAAGACTGACCGTCTACTCTTGCGTATGACATTCCGTTCATGACCAGTTTGTACAGCTCCAGCGAATTCTGATAATCGGTCCTTGTGTAATCGTTGTGTGTAAGCGTTGCGCTGTTTTTCAGATAATTCTTCACAGCGTACTGATATTCGGCGCGTTTGGTGCCTTTCAGATAACCGTTATCTTCGAGGGCGATCGCTATCTGACCGTTTGTATAGGAAAGGATCGACATTCCGCAGTAATAGAATTCGGGGTGGTCGTGGCGGAACAGGTAATAGACCTTTGATATCATTTTTGACATATCTCTCGAAGCGGTAACGGAGACCGTCGGCTTGACTATCGCAAGCACCTTCTTTTCTTTCCAGATCTGATCGTCGAGGTCGGTATAATAAGCGGTATCTCCCGTAATGTCATTGGGATTGTTCCAGAGTGCGACGCTGAATTTATATAGCTCGCTGTAAATATTTTTGGCGATTGCGGGTTCGGGAAATTCAGAAAGATAGCTGTAACCCCACTCTATCCCCCTGCATTGTTCGAGGAGAGCGTCGCCGCTGCCGCCAAGACTTTCGGTGACGCGGAAAGCTCCCGAACAGGGGTCTTCCTCTTCACCGTCGGAATCGAAGTCGGGCGCTTCGACAAGATATGCCGTAACATCTCCGAGCTGCATTACCTCCGAGGTTTGTTTTGTTTCCTCTGCTGTCGCCGAAAAACTCAGCAGCGACATACAGAGCGCTCCCGCCGCCGCGGCAGCGATAAGTTTATGTATAACAGAGTTATTCATTTGTGAAAACCTCCTTTACAAAATATTAGCAAATAATGTGCCAAATTGCTCTCAAATCCGCAATCGACAACTCGATTTGATAAAAATATATCAATATCTTGCTGTATTATACTATATTATAACCTATTTTGTACAAAATGTCAAGCTTTTTGTATTTCAAAACCAAATTATTAAAAAATTTAGAAAACAATAATAAAAGCTTTAATTTTCTTAATCGTTTTCTACATACCGATATTATAAAATATATTTAAAATAGACATAAGAAGAGTTAATATTGAGGAATTTGTAACTTGCTGAGGAAACGGCAATATTGGCAATATAGCAAATATTGCCAATGATTGTAATCGTTATCATTTGGTAAAACAATGATCGGTTAAAAAATGTAAGCCCGATAATACTGCGAAAACAGCTGCATTTTGACAAGCATTTTTATTGATGCAAAAATAAATAATTACAGTATTATTCGGTCTGTACCGGGGGGTAAGATCAATATGGACAGACCTTTGATCGCAATAATCACAGGTATTTCAAGCTGCTATGCCGAAAAGGAGCTGCTGCACGGCATAATTGCCGAAAACAGGAAAAACGGCTATGATACGGTAGTTTTTTCGGCGATCTACAATATCGTGCATGAGGACGCTTATCTCGAATGTGAGAAGCGTATCTTTGAATTGGTGTATTCGCAGGACGTAAGCGGCGTTATTCTTTTCTGCGAATCATTTGTGGACGAACGTTCGCGTTCCGATATCGCCGCACTTTTGCAAAAGCTGACCGTGCCGCTCGTTGGCATCGGCTCGGAGCTGCCCGAGTTTGACTGCCTTTCCTACCCGCGGCTCGATACCAACGACGTCTGCGAGATCGAGGAGCTGACCGATCACCTGATCGACGTTCACGGCTTCACCGATATCCTTATGCTGACGGGTATGGCGGAGGTCGATGTCTCCCACGAGCGGGTGGAGGGCTATAAGAACTCCCTGACGAAGCACGGCATCGGCTTCGATCCGGACAAGGTGATCTTTGGCGATTTCTGGATGACTTCGGGCGAGGCGCTTGCCGACAGCATTATCCGCGGCGAACGCGATTTCCCGCAGGCAGTGATATGCGCCAACGACCGCATGGCTTACGGTCTGCTGAGGCGTTTCTCCGACGCGGGCATAAAAGTCCCCGAGCAGATAACGGTCATCGCCTACGAGTATTCCGATTACAGGCTGTACTACTCGCCTTTGCTCACCTGCATGAAGCGCGACCGCGAATCGCTCGGCGCCGCCGCCGCAAGGACGCTTCACTGCATGATCGCGGGTGAGCCCGTGCCCGAATTTGTTCCTCCGATGGGGAACATGGTTTACGGTTCGAGCTGCTCGTGTCACGCCGACGAGAAGTATTTTCAGGAGGAACAGCGCTATGCGTCCGAGCGTCTGAACGACTACGAGCTGAATCTGTTCTGCACGATGGAGCACCGAATGACGCTCTGCCGCGATATGAAGGAGCTTATCGGCATCATCGGCGATTTTCAGTGGATGATAAGGAACAAACGCTCGATGTATCTGCGGCTTTACGCGGACTGGTACGACCTGAATTCCGTATCGGAAAGCCTGATGCAGAGCCGCTGCATAGTACCCTACGAGGATAATTCCGTCTTCGAGCATGACCGCTTCGACCTTAAATGCCTGTTCGAGCGCGAGCCCGAGGCAGTCGTCTGTTACTACGCGCCCGTATTCTTCGGGAACAATCTCTTCGGGGATATGGCGGTGATGTACGACAAGCCCGACGGCTACGACAACGTGTTCCGCCACTGGCTGAAATCGGTCTCGATCGGGCTCGAATATATGCGGCTAAAGAACGATTTCCATTATCTTCTGAGCTGTCAGAGCGTATCGGAATACCGCGATTCGCTGACGGGGCTCTACAACGAGAAGGGCTTGAAGAGGGCGTTTTCAGCCCACGCAAAGCAGAACGCGCCCGCGCTGTGCTGCGTCATGATGAAGCTGCTGCTGCACACCCACCCCGTAAGCGAGGAGGATATCTCGCGCAAGACGAAGGTGATGACAGCCGCCGCAAAAGCCGTGCGGTGTTTCTGCGGAGAGCCCGTCATGGCGGGGCATACCGCCGACGACACGTTTGTCTGCTTTGTACCGCCGCGTGCTTCGGCGGAGCAGCTTGCCGATCTGCTTTCGGCGCTTGTGCTGAGCGAGAAGGATTATATCAACTGCGCGGGAAGCGATTCGTTCGCCTGTGCCGCCGTTGTCTGCTGTACGGAATCGTATTCCGATGTGACCGAGCGGTGCGGCAAGCAGCTGAACATCAGCTTCGAGCGGCTCCAACTCTCCCGCAGCGACCCGAGCTATCACGAGCTGACGGAGCTTCGCGATCAGATCTATTCATCGCCCGAGATAACCTTCGCGCAGGACAACGAGCTTCTGCCCGAAGCGCGGCTCGACCACTACCGCGGAAGATACAAAAAATGCTTCGGCATAACGTTCCATCAGGACTGCATAGCCGCACGCATCACGAGGGCGAAATACTACCTTGCGACAACGCAGCTCGATCTTGCGGAGATATCCGAAAAATGCGGATATTTCGACCACAAGTATTTCCAGCGGCAGTTTGCGTCATCGGCGGGAATGCCCGCGTTAAAGTACAGAGCGCTGCTCGGACGATAGACTGCGAAAATACCCTCCTGCCTGTCAAGCGGGAGGGACTTTTATTTTAGTGAATAGTGGATAGTTATAGTAAACGACTTAATGATTCACACTTTTTAAACTTTTTCACTATAAGAAAGAAACCTCTGCCAAATCCGACAGAGGTTTCTTATCAGGGGGGGTTATGTTCGTTGTCAGCTGAGACTCCAGCTGTCAACAGAAGCTGAATTGTTGAATACGAAGTAAAGGTCGGTCTTTCCGCTGAGACCTTCAACGGGAACCACGAATTCCTGCATCGACGAGCCTGCGGGTATCTCGACATACGCTACGGGTGTTCCCGACGCGCTGCCCGTGCATACCTTGATGATGCAGCCGCTGTTCGAGGAAGCCTTGATCGTCATGGAGGACGGGTCGCTTCCGCAGTCAACGCCCGATACACGGAACCAGCTGCCCTTATTTGCC
>JAILFF010000260.1 GCA_024697705.1 Ruminococcus sp. | reverse complement strand
TATCCTTTATCGGCTTCGTAATGCTGTACGCGCCCGCATGAGTTCTGATCTCGACAGAAAGATTGTAGAAGCTGCGGGAGAACTTTTCGATTTTTTCTCCCTTCACTGCGGTGATTCTCTTTGTGATATTTTCGGGCGTATAGTAATCCCCGATGGTTTTCAGACGAGCGAAGCGTTCCTGACCAGGGGCTTTCACGCTGACGTACTTACCGTCCTTGAACGTGTAGCCTTCGGCTTCCATTCGACTTTTGACATCTTCATAGCTTTCCGCGATTGGAATCAGCTCGTCGATCCTGTCGCGTATCTGTTGTTTCCATGACGTGCCGTCCCTTATGTGTTTCCATTCGTGATAGCCACTGATGATAGGCTTTCGCACATAATTCTCGCGGTCAAAAGGCTGAATGCCGTACCGCATACACACCTCATCGGATACCTCTTTGATCTTTTTAAGAGACTCTTTGCAGGAGTGGAAGCGCTTTCCTGTGAGGTCAAAGACGTTGAGCATAATATGATTATGCACCTTTCCCGTATCGTCGTGAGTAGCGATGACCGCCTGCGCGTTCTCTCCGAACATCTCCCGAACGGTATCGAGTGCGATCTGTTGCGCTGTCTCGATTGAGATGTTATCCTTCGGGTCGAACGACTGGATATAGTGAATGAGCTTCACTCGCGCCTTGCCCTTCGTGGGCTTGGGTTCGTTAAACTTGTGACGCGAGTAGTATTCGTAAATCCGTTTCATTTCCTCATAAGCGTTCCGCGGGTCGGGCATACAGTTCAGCGAAACGATGTTCAGACCGCCCTGCGTTTTCTTCGGGTCACAAATATAGTTCAGGCTGCGGTTCGGCGTAACATGAATATCGCACGATTTAATGTAAGGCACAGGTGGGCGTTTTCCTCCTTCATTCTTTCATAATCCTCTGCGTAAATGCTGTTAATCGTGTGTGCTTTCCTCGTAAGCTGGTTGATACAGTTACCGATCCTGCTCAATTGCCGAGATAATTCTGCAAGCTCGGACACATCACTCGGTACATTATTCCCGTTCAGCGACATCATAACAATGTACTTTGAGGTATCAAGTCCCATTCGCTCGGCGTTCTTCTTTACGATCTCCCACTCGTCATCTTTGAACAGAACTTCCTTTCTCTGTCCCTTACGCTTGTACTTCTTTTTCAACTTTTGGACTTCGTTCTTCAATAGGCGTTCCTCCTTGCATTTTAGGGGTTTGGGCGCTCCCAACGAGCCGCTTTTCGCGGGCTGCCGCAAGGCAGATCGCGCCGTCCGACGTCCGTCGGGCGGAAAAGCGGGATTTTGTACGTACAAAATCTATGGCTCGCTTGTAATAGCCAGTATTTTCCATTTGCACATTTCCCTGCTTAGCCCGTATGGGTTGATAATCTTCTTATCGGGCTCGCCTACGATACTCCGAAGGTACAAAAGTCGGAAAATGTACCTGTCCGATCAGCTAAAAATAACAAGTGTTCTGGTACGAAATCGGATTTTCGTTCCAAAGGCGGTTTCCCCGTTTTGGATTATTTCAAGCAAAGTCTTCCCTTACAATGTTCTATGTCTGCAACTAAAAGGCACCCTTTCTTCCTTATGTTCCGAAACATTTTTTGTCTGAGCTCTAACTTTATTATACCACCCTCTTGACAAAAATTCAATAGTTTTGTACAATAAATATTAGAACTACAATAATTGCAAGGAATATTGAAAAATCTTATTGTCCAAAATCGGGAGGAACGAAAATGAAAAAAGAGTACTACGCATACACGCCGCTGGAGGTCTATCACGCGATAAGATCGAACCGCCGCGACATCGCTTTTGACGGTTTTCCGAACAAAGTCTACTTTGACGAGGAGGAGCATATTGCAAATATTCACGTCAGCACGAGGTACGAGGTTGAAGATAACACGCCCTTGGAGGAAGGCGAAGAGCGCGAACCCACTAAGCCGGTTGACGAGCTTGATATCATAAATGCGAAGGGCAACTATGTTTATCGGGACGCTCTGAGAACGAGGAATGAAAGCGCACCCAACTGGAAGCTGAACCCGTTTACGGGGCTTGACATTTCGTTCTACGTCGGCGAGGGCATACTCGACTTTTGCTACACCGACTTCACAAAGGAGCAGGACGGCATTTTGCTATTCGGGCATATTTTCAGTCAGGGCAGAAAGCGGGAGGACGTCGTTCATAACCGCGAGGAAGTCTACGAAGTCGAGCAAGACCACATGGAGCGGACGCTCACGACTTTGAGCGAATACCTTTACCAATCGGTTTACAGCAGTATATTCCCGCCGTACATCGCTGAATACACGAAGGACACCATTCCCGCATTTATCCGCTACATCACCGAAGTACAAAAAGAGATGATGCGCCGTATCGAGTTCGTGTT
>JAILFF010000222.1 GCA_024697705.1 Ruminococcus sp. | reverse complement strand
TATCCGCGGGCGCACACATAGGTGCGCCCCTACATATAAATCGCCCCCGAAAATATTTGTAGGGTCAACGGAGGGAGCAAGCCCCCGCCCTACAAATCCAATATAGGCGAAATATGTGCCGATAAATGCTCATTTATTATTCTGTCCGGACTTCACCGTTCGGTGCAGTAAATCTCCGTAATGAGTTCGGGCAGAAGCTCACGGATAAATCCGCTTTTCTTCGCGTTTTCCGCGGCTTCCTCAAAGCTCTCGGGCAGCTTTACGGTATCATTATACTCGGTGCCGTTTTTGATGCCGTCGAGAGCCGCGTAAATGAGCAGAGCGTAAACGAGATACGGATTCGCCGTGCAGTCGGGCGTACAGAGCGTTGCGCTGCCTCCCGTGTTGTCGAACCGCATCGCCCTCTTGTTCAAGCCGCGCAGACGTTCGTATGAAGCCCGCGTCGGGTCGAGAAACAGCGTTATCTCGGGAAGGTGAGCCGCTATGCCCGCAGCAGCGTGACGGAGCTTTTCCGTATCTTTGCCGGCCGACATTTCTATGCTCAGACCGCTTCCGTGCATATCCGCTATCGGCTTCGGCGAAAGCTCCGCGCACAGCCCGTTGGCGCTCGCCGCCGTCTTGATGACCGTGAAAAACGACATGAGATCGTCGGCGGCACGCGGCATACCCGTCCGAACGAGCTTTACCGCATTCTGCCCCGAGCCTTCGATGTGGCAGGAGCTTTCGGCGCAGATGCCCATTCGTTCGAGAGTAAGCGCTATCTGTCGGCGGACGTCCTCGCCCCTGTCAAGCGGCGCGATATCCATATATCCCGCATTGTCGAAAGGAACGTTCGTCCGTCTGCCGTCCTCGTCGGCGCCGTAGAGATAAAACTCCGCACGGCTCCCGAAAAGAAGCTCTGCGCCTTCCTTCGCTGCGGTCTCAGCCGCCCGTCGGAGCAGCGTTCTTGTACAACATTCAAACGGTTCGCACTCGGGCGTTGGCACAAAACTTGTTTGTGCGATCGTGCAGTACATTCTTACTACCCTGCCCTTCTCGGGTCGCCACGGGAGCACCGAAAGCGTGTCGGGGTCGGGGTACAGGAACAGGTCGGAGCGCGTATACCGCCCGAAGCCTCTTATCGCGGAAGCGTCGAAGGCTATGCCTTGTTCAAAAGCGCGTTTCAGCTCTCCGGGCATTATCGAGACATTTTTCTGTCTGCCGAATATGTCGCAGAAAGCAAGCCTTATGAACTTGACGTCCTCTTCCTCGACATACTGCATTACTTCTTCGACTGTGTACTTCATGGCGTCAGGCGTCGTCGAACTCGCTTACCAGTGCGGAAACGGTGTTCTTGGCGTCGCCGTAGATCATTACGGTGTTGTCGTTGGTGAAGAGCGGGTTCTCAACGCCCGAGAAGCCCGCGCCCTTGCCGCGCTTGAGAACGAATACAGTACGGGCTTCGTATGCGTTGATGATGGGCATACCGTAGAGCGGGCTGGTCTCGTCGTTTACGGCGGAGGGGTTTACAACGTCGTTCGCACCGATTACGATGGCAACGTCGGTGTTGGGCATCTGAGGATTCATCTCATCGGCGGTCTTTAACTGCTCGTAAGGCACGTTAGCCTCGGCAAGCAGTACGTTCATGTGACCGGGCATACGTCCCGCAACGGGGTGGATAGCGAAGCTTACCTCAGCGCCGTTCTCTTCGAGCTTGTCGCAAAGCTCCTTAACAGCGTGCTGAGCCTGAGCAACAGCCATGCCGTAGCCGGGGATGAATACAACGGAGCTTGCGGCTTCAAGGATAAGATAAGCGTCCTCGACGGACATGGAGCGGGGCTCCTTCGCTTCGCCCGCAGCGCCCTTCTTCTTTGCAACGGCAGCCGCGAAAAGCAGGTTGTACAGCGTGCGGTTCATAGCCTTGCACATGATGAGCGTGAGGATAAGACCCGAAGTACCGACGAGACATCCCGAAACGACAAGCACAGAGTTCGAGATCGAAAGACCCGCAAACGCAGCGGCAAGTCCCGAGAAAGCGTTCAGCAGCGAGATGATAACAGGCATATCGCCGCCGCCGATGCAGATAACCATAGTAAAGCCGAGTATCAGGAAAGCGGCGGTAACGGTGATGATACCGATCATTCCCATCTGCTTGTCGAGGATACCCGCGATCTGCAAAGCGTACATACCTACACCTGCAAGACCAACGATGGCAAGCAGAGCGTTCACGCCGTTCTTGCCGGGGATACTAACGTTCTTTTTGAAAGCCTTGCCCGAGAGCTTGCCCCATGCAACTATCGAGCCCGTGAACGCGATAGCGCCTATCGCAATGGTAAGTCCGAGAGCCACCGACGAGAACACGTTTACGTCGGGGTCGGTCATGTACTGAGTGAGTGCTACGAGAAGCGAGGACAGACCGCCGAAGCCGTTAAACAGCGCAACGAGCTGCGGCATACCTGTCATCTCGACCTTTTTAGCCCAGACAGAGCCGATGATGCTTCCGAGTGCGATCGCCGCTATCGCCCAGATATAGGCGTTCTTCATCGGCGCCGCCGTGAGAGTGTCGGTAACTTTCTTTTCGAGCAGTACGGTTACAACGGCTATCAGCATACCGACGGACGACATGAGGTTGCCGCGCCGTGCGGTGTCAGCCTTACCGAGCAGCTTGATGCCGCGTATGAACAGCACCGACGACACCATATAAAGTACGGTCGTCAGCACCACGCTTATTTCAGCCCAATTCATTTTACTTCTTATCTCCCTTCTTCTTGAACATACCGAGCATTCTGTCGGTAACGAGATAGCCGCCCACAACGTTTATCGTAGCGAGCAGTATCGCCGCGAAGCCGCAGATGTTTGCAAGCATACCTTCCGTGTGCAGAGCGACCGCGGTAGCGGAGATAGCTCCGACTATCGTGATACCCGAGATAGCGTTGGTACCCGACATAAGCGGCGTATGCAGCTGCGAGGGGACCTTGGAAATCAGCTCGACGCCGAGAAAGCCCGCAATTACGAATACGAATACGAGCAGAAGAATTTCTCCTATCGCCATTTTACTTACCTCCCGAAAAATATAAAATATTCCAATACTGATTAATACACAGATAAGAGATAAAAGATAACGGAAAACCGTCGGATCAGAATAATATCTTTTATCTTTTTTATCTTTTATCTTTTACTTGAATCTGTCGTGTACGATCGCGCCGCCGCTTGTCAGCAGACAGCCCTTCATGATCTCGTCCTCCATGCGAACCTCGAATTCCTTAGCTTCCTTATTATAGAAGTGAGTAAGGAACGCCGTGAAGTTGCCCGAGAGCATCTTGGAAGCGTCGAACGGAACCTGTCTTTCGAGCAGGTCGCCCGACATGATAGTAACGCCGTTATCGGTGACAACGTCCTCGAAGAGCTTGCTGCCCTCGACGTTTCCTCCCGTGGAAACAGCCATGTCAACGACGATGGCGCCGGGCATCATGCGGTCGAGTACGTCCTTCTTTATGAGAAGGGGAGCCTTTCTTCCGAATACCTTAGCCGTCGTGATAACGATGTTCGAGCGCTCACAGACCTTCGCCTGAGCCTCCTGCTGCTTGGCTACCTGCTCGGGAGTAAGCTCCTTAGCGTAGCCCTGATCGGTCTGACCCATTTCGCCGAGGTCGATCTTTACGAAGTTCGCACCGAGCGACTTTACCTGCTCCTCAACGACGGGGCGGGTGTCGAAAGCGTCAACTCGGGCGCCCAGACGCTTTGCCGTAGCAATAGCCTGCAAGCCCGCAACGCCTACACCTATAATGAATACTCTCGCGGGCTGAATGGTACCCGAAGGAGTAACCATCATGGGGAGTATCTTGGGCAGACGGGCTGCCGCATTAACGACCGCAGTATAGCCCGCCAGCGAGGTCTGCGAGGACTGAACGTCCATCTTCTGCGCAAGGGTGGTACGGGGGATCATTTCAAGCGAAACAGCCTTTACTCCCGCCGAAGCGAACTCCTTAAGAAGCTCTTTCTCGTTGAACGGATCGAGGTAGCTGATGTGCATGGAATCCTTGGCAAGACCCTTAGCACCCTCGGGCTTCATTATGCGGAGAACGATCTCGCTTGATTTGAGCGCGTCCTCCTCGCAGGAAACTATCTTAGCTCCCGCCTTTTTGTAGTCCTCGTCGGAAAAGCCGCTTTTCAAGCCCGCGCCGCTTACAACGGTGAACTCAAAGCCCATGCCGATAAGCCGCTTGATATCGTCGGGTATCATGGCGACTCTTGTTTCGCGGGGGTCTTTTTCCTTGCAGACAAGTATTTTCTTCATCAAAAAACTCCTTTCATAAATTACTGTAAATAATATACATAAATTACCGAATAACGGCAATACCGCACAGGGGCAGAGTAACCCCGTGCGGTGTTGTCTTATATTATTCGGGAATGACCCTCGGGCGGCAGATACGGCGGACGAGAACCCTCATGGATAAAGGTGATGATAAAAAGCGGTGTTCGATGTCGCTGTAATATCCGTCCGCCTTATCCGCCGCCCGAAAGATCGGTGAAGGTAGATAGCAAATTATCGTTTAGTCCCAGGTCTCGGTGTTAAGAGCGTACTCAGAAGCGTTTTCCCGAGCCTTGGCGACCTTCGCTTCATACTCTGCCGGAATGCCGATCAGCATTTCGGGGTGTTCGGGTGTTATCGGGCAAACGGGCAGATATCCCAAGTATTCGTTACGATCTTCTTTCATGCAGATCAGCCTCCTTACAGATTATGTATAAAGATATATTCCTGTTATCAAACGATGCCCTGAGCGTTCATAGCTTCAAGAACCTTCTCAAAGCCTGCGATGTTGGCGCCTGCAACATAGTTGCCTTCCATGCCGTAGCGCTTTGCAGCGTCATCGATGTTGTGGTAGAGGTTTACCATAATGCCCTTGAGCTTGGCGTCAACCTCTTCAAAAGTCCAGCTCAGACGCTCGCTGTTCTGGGACATTTCAAGAGCGGAGGTAGCAACGCCGCCTGCGTTGGCTGCCTTGCCGGGTACGAACCAGATGCCGTTGTCCTGGAGGTACTTGGTAGCGTCCTCGGTGGTAGGCATATTAGCGCCTTCGCATACTGCTATGCAGCCGTTTGCAACGAGCTGCTTGGCGTCGTCGAGGTGAAGCTCATTCTGAGTAGCGCAGGGAAGAGCAACGTCGCACTTGATGCTCCATACGCCTCTGCCCTCGTGATACTCGGAGTTCGGACGATAGCTCTTGTACTCGGTAAGTCTTGCACGCTTAACTTCCTTGATCTCCTTAAGAGCAGCAACGTCGATTCCGTCGGGATCGTAAACCCAGCCGGTGGAATCCGAACAGGTAACTACCTTAGCGCCGAGCTGCTGAGCCTTCTGTATAGCGTAGATAGCAACGTTTCCTGCGCCCGATACTACAACGGTCTTGCCGTTCAGATCGGTGCCGTGGCACTTGAGAAGCTCTTCAACGAGATAAAGCAGACCGTAGCCGGTAGCCTCGGTTCTTGCGAGAGAGCCGCCGTAGGTGAGACCCTTGCCGGTGAGAACGCCCTCGAACAGACCGCGGATACGCTTGTACTGACCGAACATATAGCCGATCTCTCTTGCGCCGGTTCCGATATCGCCTGCGGGTACGTCGGTATCAGCGCCGATGTACTTGCAAAGCTCGGTCATGAAGCTCTGGCAGAATGCCATTACCTCACGGTCGCTCTTGCCCTTCGGGTCGAAGTCGGAGCCGCCCTTGCCGCCGCCTATCGGAAGACCGGTAAGGCTGTTCTTGAAGATCTGCTCGAAGCCCAGGAACTTGATGATTCCGAGGTTTACGGAGGGGTGAAGTCTTAAGCCGCCCTTGTAGGGACCGATAGCGGAATTGAATTGTACGCGGTAGCCGGTGTTTACACGGGCGTTGCCCTGATCGTCGATCCACGGAACGCGGAACTTGATCTGACGCTCGGGATTGGTGATCCTTTCGAGCAGAGCGTCTTTGCGGAACTTCTCCTCATTGGCTTCCACAACGGGTCTGATGGATTCGAGTACCTCTCTTACCGCCTGATGGAACTCGGGCTCGGCGGGGTTCTTTTCGATAACCTGCGCGATTATCTCGTCAACATATGACATTTCAGTATTACCTCCCACAACATTTTTGACAATACATAAAAACAGACAATGGCATACCAAGCTCCTCATTGAGCTTATCAGACGCCATTGCCTTGATAATATGATACAATAAACATAAAGAAAAATCAATTTCAAAAACACCCTAAAAATCAGACATTGGACTATAATATTCCGACAATGGGTATTTGAGCAAAAAATAGGGAGAAAGCTCGTATGAGCCTTCTCCCACAGGGCAGGTATACAAAAAAATAGGATAAAAAGATCGAACTTGTGTATACAATTATATAACATATCCGTCTCATTTGCAAGCCTTTATTATCAGACATTTTGCCCTAAAAATCCGATATCCTTCAGTATTTTTTCAGGTCGGAGGGCTTCTTTCCCGTTATCTTCTTGAAAACGGTCGTGAAATAGTCCACCGATGCGAAGCCCAGCATCTCGCTCACCTCGCGCACCTTGTATCTGCCCGACCGAAGCAGTCTCTCGGCATAACAGACGCGGAAACGCTTGTAGAACTCCACAAATGTCATACCGACCTTCGCTTTGAAAAGCCTGCCGAAATAGTCCTTGTTGAAGCCGAATTTGTCGGCGGCGTATTCGGTGGTGCAGGTGATCTTGGAAGAATCCATTATAAAGCTTTTCAACTCCGAAACGAACTTGTCGCTTTTGTCGGGAAATTCCACCGCCGAAAAAAATTCGTCCGCGGCTCTTTTGTATTCATAGTCGATCACGGAGACCTTCATCTGTTTTTTCGCCCTTTCGACAGCGCTTGCGAGCCGCGTTTCGCTGACGGGCAGAGTGAGATAATCCACGGCTCCGAGCAGAAAACACTCGCGCATATATTCCGAATCGTCCGACGGGCTTATGATTATGAAAGGGATATCCCCCGCGGTGCGCCGCACCTGCGCCATTATTTCGGGAGCCGTCAGCACGGGCGGCTTGTTGAAGCACAAAACAAGGTCGATATTTCCCGTTTTGCACTGTTTTATCGTTTCGGCGGCGTTTGATACGCAGGCGGCTATCTCCAAGCCGTTTTCTTCCCACACAGTCATGTTCCCGAACTCGGTTCGTTCATCGGGCGACGTATCTGCTATAAGTACACGAAAACTCCCGATCATGACATTCCCCTCTTTCTTTAAACAAAACAAAAGGGCGCTGTATCCCAGTGATACAGCGCCTTTGCTTAATATCAAATATATCATTATTATTTTATATTGTCAATGAACATACTGTTAATTAAGCCAAATGTCTGATTTTTATAGTATCTTGTTCGGCGGTTTCGGGGACTTGGCAAACTCCGAACTATTCCCCGACTATCGGGCGATAATAAAAACACTCTGAAAAACAGATGTATTACCGCATTATTAAGACGGCAGAGGATACGGCAAAAAAGGGGGCAGCACCGCGTTTTTTATCACAGAAAACGTTTAACATCCGTGCGGCTTGCCGACGAACAATAATTCTTCGGCGGAGTCACTGCTTTTTTAATAGGCGGCGGCGAGATACTTGTTTAAATGTGCCTAATAAATTATACATTTAACTATAATATTCAAACGAAGGACAAGAAAGCCGAAAACAGGGGCGGTTAGCGTTGTATTTTCCGTAAAACGTTTTACTGTCGTGCTGCTTGCCGCCGACCGGAGTGCTTTGGCGCGAACACTGTTGTTTTTCAACAGAAGCAGAAAGTCAGGCAGGATCGACCGACGGTTTTAAACGCGGTAGGATCTCTTTGTTTTTATGCAACTTTTACAATTTTTTTCTTGAAAACGTTTAGATTTTGTTTTAGATATTGACACTTTCCACAAAATATGATATAATAATGTCATGGAAAACAAGTAGGAAACAAGATACGATATATCATATTTTATTGAAAACAAATATGAACAGGTAAGTGATCGGAAAGGAAGTGTTCTTTATGTTAAGCAACAGAATAATTAAGAGGAAAATTTCGGCTATATTTACAGCGGCGGCATTAATGCTTGCTCCGTGCGGCAGCCTTTCGGCAACCGCCTTGGACGAGGTACAGACAGCTGTTCCGGAAACTCAGCTTTTTGATGCTGACGGCGGAACACCCGAACAGAACGACACCTGCGTGCTTACTCTTTCACCCGAATCGGATTCGGCAGCACCCGGAGGGACCGTCACCGTTTTAATAAATCTCGATTCCAATCCCGGGATCAACGGCTTGGTCTTTGATGTTGTTTTCGATACCAACGTTCTTAAATTAAGACGTAAATGGAAGAACAAAGATTTCTTTGAAGGATCTCCGCATGAACCGATCTACAATGAGATAAACGACGGCGATGTGCGCTATTTGTGGGCAAGCGCCACCTTGGTGGACGCCAACGGCAATGACGTTGTATATTACAGTAAAGGCTTGCTTGGAAAGTTGGTATTTGACGTTAAGGATAGCGCCGCTTTGGGAAGCACCACAATATCTGTTATCCGTGATTCCATGAAGGTAGTACGAAGCCTCGGAACAAAAGACAGACCCTACTATAATGTCGAAGTGGCAACCGCTGTAAATGAATGTTCGGTCGATATCGTTGAGTCAAAGAATATATCCGCAGCCGAAGCTGTATTGGAAGAGTCGGAGTTCGTTTACTCGGGCGAGGCGTATACCCCTGCGGTAACAGTTTCCGACGAAGGCAAAACTCTTGCAGAAAACGTTGATTACACAGTATCCTACGAAAACAACGTAAATGCGGGCACAGCTTCCGTTATCCTTACCGGAATGGGCGATTATTCCGGCAGAGTTACCAAGACCTTTGAGATAAAGCCTCGGGATCTGTCCGATGTGATCGCAACGCTTTCTTCCCGCAGATTTGAATACGACGGAACGGAAAAGACCCCCGAATTAACAGTCACGGACAAAGATGAAAAGCTTGTTTTCGGTACTGATTTCACTGCATCGTTCAGCAATAATGTCGAGGCAGGTACGGCGTCGCTCACTGTTACCGGAATAGGCAATTACACCGGAACGATCACTCTGGAGTTCACCATAATCTATTACCCCAACGGCAGTCTGAACAATGACGACGTGGTAGATGTTGATGATCTGATGCTGATGCAGAAGCTGGCAGCAGGTTGGAGCGTTGACGTTGATCCGAATGTAGCCGATGTTGACGGCAACGGCGAATTCGATATAAACGACCTGATATACCTTCAGAAGATGGTAGCAGGCTGGAAAGCTTAATAACAGCTCAAAATACATTTGTCAAGATGAGGTCACTCGGTCATAGTCAATAAGCCGCAGTATTTCCGATTCTTTAATGAACAAAACAGAAGGGCGCTGTATCCGCGTGATGCAGCGCCTTTGCTTATACCGATCCCCATTTAACAGTACAGTCGGAAAAGCGAAATGTCTGATTTTTGCGGTGCCTTGTTCGATGATCTCGGGGACTTTGTAAATTCGGGATATAATTATCTCGTGTCAGCACTTTAAATCGGACGATTTTCACAAACTTTTATAATTTTACAAAAACCTCTTGACAATTTGCAAAATCGGGTGTATACTTAGCTTGTAAACAGCAAAGGGGCTGCGGAACGAAAAGTTCTGCGGCTCTTTCTTATTTCGGCGCGGAAATAATAAAGCATATTTGCACAATGGGGTGCATGAGTACGATCAGGCTCATGAGCCCCATTTCTATTTTCTATGTGGGAGGAATAATTATGGACGTACAGGAAATTATTACGCAGGTCACGCAAACGACCGATAAAACGGTGTTCGGCGTGTGGTTTATGATAGCCGTGGCACTGGTATTCTTTATGCAGGCAGGCTTCGCGATGGTGGAGACAGGCTTCACAAGAGCGAAGAACTCGGGCAACATCATTATGAAGAACCTTATGGACTTCTGTATCGGAACGGTAGCGTTCATCGGCATAGGCTTCGGTCTTCTGTTCGGTGAGGACGTTGCGGGTCTGATCGGAAAGCCCGGATTCGATATCTTCACGACTTACGAAAACTTCGCATGGGATCAGTTCGTATTCAACCTCGTGTTCTGCGCGACGACCGCTACCATCGTTTCGGGCGCTATGGCAGAACGCACCAAGTTCCTTTCTTACTGCGTATACTCGGGCGTCATCAGCGCTCTGATATACCCGATCGAAGCGCACTGGATCTGGGGCGGCGGCTGGCTCGCACAGCTCGGCTTCCATGATCTTTCGGGCTCCTGCGCTATCCACATGGTAGGCGGCATCTGCG
>JAILFF010000181.1 GCA_024697705.1 Ruminococcus sp. | reverse complement strand
CCGTGAACAGCCCGCCGAACTGATTTATCATCAGCGAAATGGCGTAAGCAAAGCCGCACTGATAGCCGATGGCGAACCATGTCCACTTCGCGCTGTTCATTTCACGCTTGATGGCGCCGATAGCCGCGAAGCAAGGGGCGTTCAGCAGATTGAACACGAGGAAAGCGTAACCGGTAATGCCCGTGAACTGCACCGCAAGCTCCTGCCATACGGTGTTGTCTCCGCCGCCGTAGAGCGTGCCCATTGTGCCGACGATGTTTTCTTTCGCCACAAGCCCCGTGATAGAAGCCACAGCCGCCTGCCAGTTGCCGAAGCCAAGCGGAATGAATATCCACGCGATGGCGCTGCCGAGCTTTGCAAGGATAGAAGCGTCGAGCTGATCTTCCTCAAGCATACCGAACGCGCCGTCGATAAATCCGAAACGGCTGGTAAACCATATTATTACCTGCGAAATGAGAATAACGGTACCCGCCTTCTTGATGAACGACCAGCCGCGTTCCCACATGGAGCGGAGAACGTTCTTAACGGTGGGCAGGTGGTACGCGGGGAGCTCCATTACGAAGGGTGCGGGGTCGCCTGCGAACATATTGGTCTTTTTCAGCATGATTCCCGAAACGATCACAGCAGCCATGCCGATGAAGTATGCCGATGTTGCTACCCAAGCCGAGCCGCCGAAGATAGCGCCCGCGATCATTGCGATGAACGGCACCTTTGCGCCGCAGGGAATGAACGTTGTCGTCATGATGGTCATGCGGCGGTCGCGCTCGTTTTCGATGGTGCGGCTCGCCATTATGCCCGGCACGCCGCAGCCCGTGCCGACAAGCATGGGTATAAAGCTCTTGCCCGAAAGCCCGAAGCGCCTGAATATCCTGTCAAGCACGAAGGCGATTCGCGCCATGTAACCGCAGGCTTCGAGGAACGCAAGCATGAGGAACAGCACAAGCATCTGCGGAACGAAGCCGAGAACCGCGCCAACGCCCGCGATTATGCCGTCGATGATAAGCCCTTTGAGCCAATCGGCAGCGCCCGCTTTATCAAGAGCGCTTTCCGCGAGGGCGGGTATCGACGGAATATATGTGCCGTAATCTGCGGGGTCGGGTTCCTCGCCGATCCTCTCGATAGTTTCAAGATCCGCGGTGTAATCCTCGACCGTCGCTGTTTCTTCGGTCGTTTCAAGGGTCTCCTCGTCCTCGACGGAGTAGGTAAACTCGGCAGTCGGAACGCCGTTTTCTTCGACGTAAGCGTCGTAGCCGTCGATTATCTGCTGCGCAGAGGCGTATTCCTCGGCGGCAGCTTCATACTCGGCGGTGCCGTTTCCGAACAGGTGGAAACCGTCGCCGAAGATATTGTCGTTTGTGAAATCCGTCATCGGAGCGCCCACACCTACCATTGCAATCCAGTACACCGCGAACATTATCGCCGCGAAGATCGGCAGACCCAGCCAGCGGTTTGTAACGACTCTGTCGATCTTATCCGAAGTGCTCAAAGCGCCCTTGTTCTTTTTATCATAACAATCGTCAATAATGCTTGCTATGTAATTGTACCGCTCGTTGGTGATTATGGACTCCGCGTCGTCGTCCATTTCACTCTCGACCTTGCGGATATCCTTGTCAATATGTGACAAAGTGGCAGCGGGCAGACTAAGCTTTTCCATGACCTTATCGTCGCGCTCGAACAGCTTTATCGCGTACCAACGCTGCTGTTCTTCGGGCATATCGTGGACGCAGGCTTCCTCTATGTGCGCCAGCGCGTGCTCGATACTGCCGCCGAAACGGTGAACCGCACCTGCGTACTTCTTGCCTGCCGCGGCTATCGCTGCTTCCGCTGCTTCGGAAACGCCGTCGCCCTTCAGCGCCGAAATCGTAACGACTTTGCAGCCGAGAGCCTTTGAGAGCTTGTCTATCTCGATCTGATCGCCGTTTTTGTTCACAACGTCCATCATGTTGACGGCGCAGACGATGGGAATACCGAGCTCGGTAAGCTGTGTGGTCAGGTACAGATTGCGTTCAAGGTTCGTGCCGTCGATGATGTTCAGGATAACATCGGGGCGCTCACCGATAAGATAGTTTCTTGCAACGACCTCTTCCAGCGTGTAGGGCGAGAGCGAGTAGATGCCCGGCAGGTCGGTAACGATAACGTCGCTGTGCTTTTTCAGCTTGCCCTCTTTCTTCTCGACCGTGACCCCGGGCCAGTTCCCGACGAACTGGTTCGAGCCCGTCAGCGCGTTGAAAAGCGTGGTTTTTCCGCAGTTCGGATTGCCCGCCAGCGCTATTTTTATACTCATGTTGATTCCTCCAAAATGTTAGTTTTAGCTAACTTATGTACAAAAAATACAGCCGATCACTCGACCTCGACCATTTCCGCGTCTGCCTTGCGGATAGAAAGCTCATAGCCGCGGACTGTTACCTCGATAGGGTCGCCGAGCGGCGCGACCTTACGAACCGTCACGGACGTGCCCTTTGTGAGCCCCATGTCCATAATTCTGCGCTTGACTGCGCCCTCGCCCGTGAGCTTCTTGACGGTAACGGTGCCGCCGATTTTCACATCTTTAAGCGTCATTTCATTTCCCCCTCAGATCATAATTTTCATAGCAAGCTCGCGGCTGACAGCCACGCGAGTTTCCTTGACGTTCACGATCATGTTCCCGCCCATGACGGAAATGACCGTGACTTTTCCGCCTACGGCAAAGCCCAAATCTTCAAGGTGTTTTCTGACCTCGGGTGTGCCGCCTATCCTTGTTATCGTGTAGCTTTCGCCCACTGTTGCTGATAATAAAGGCAATTTTATGACCTCCATTCTATTAGCGCTATCTAACTTTATCTCGATTATACAATGCTAACCTGCACTTGTCAAGCTGTTTTCGACAAGTTTGTTAAAGCTAACCAAATAGTTGTGATTGACACATCCGGTTTTTGTATATTAGTTAGATGTTGCTAATCGAAACAATAAAACCCTGTGCTTTTGCTCTTGACAAATAAAATCCCGAGTGATATACTGTTGTTAGTTATATTTAGCTAACCACAAACAAAGGAGAAAATCATGCTTACAAATTCACAGAAAAAGTACCTGCTTACGATATATCTGCTGGGACAGAACGGCGAAAAAGTGCGCATCACAGACATCGCGTCGTTCCTCGGCGTGGCAAAGGCAAGCACCGTCCGCATGATGGAAAAGCTGACCGCCGAGGGGTATATCTCGAAGCAGCCCTACAAGCAGATCGGGCTGACCGGCAAGGGCGTCGCGGAGGCAAACAGAATGTTCACACCCAGCGTTATCTTGCAGGATTTCTTCGCTGCAAAGGTCGGTCTGCCGCACGAAAAGGCAAGCTCGGCGGCTATGCTGATCTCCGCCGACCTTGACAACGAAGCGCTCGACAAATTCGTATCTTTTGCGCTTTCGCAACAGGAGGTGCAGACATGAGCTGCGCAGTACAGACCGCCGAAGGACTGCTGATACCCTTCGCGGGAACGGCTCTCGGTTCGGCTTGCGTGTTCTTTATGAAAAAGCAGATCGGCGTGACGGTTCAGCGAGTGCTGACGGGCTTCGCGGCGGGCGTCATGGTGGCGGCAAGCGTGTGGAGCCTGCTGATACCCGCGCTCGAACAGTCCGAAGAAAGCATGGGGCGGCTTGCGTTTATCCCCGCAGTCGTAGGCTTTCTGCTGGGCATATTCTTCCTGCTGCTGCTTGACGAGCTGATACCTCACCTGCATATCGGCAGCGAGAAAGCCGAGGGATTAAAGAGCAGGCTGCCCCGCAACGCCATGATGCTGCTTGCCGTGACGCTGCACAATATCCCCGAGGGCATGGCGGTCGGCGTGGTCTACGCGGGGCTGATGTACGGGAACATAACGTCCGCGGGGGCGCTTGCACTGGCGGCGGGAATAGCGATCCAGAACTTCCCCGAGGGTGCGATAATCTCCATGCCGCTATGCGCCGAGGGAATGAGCCGCAAAAAAGCCTTTCTGCTCGGAACG
>JAILFF010000164.1 GCA_024697705.1 Ruminococcus sp. | reverse complement strand
GGAGCTGAACTTATGCGTAAAAGATCTATCGCGGTGATATGCGCTATTTTGTTTACTTTCGCCGCTCTTACAGCCTGCGAAAAC
Organism: Ruminococcus sp.; assembly: GCA_024697705.1. GTDB lineage: Bacteria > Bacillota > Clostridia > Oscillospirales > Ruminococcaceae > YE71. The sequence continues at coordinate 2,716 of JAILFF010000164.1, read as the reverse complement.
AAAAAAAGCTCTTCGTCCGACGGCGAAAAAACGGACAACGTAAGCAGCGCGGAACATAAACTATCCAACCCAAACGCAAATGCAGAAACCGTAAAGACGTATGATTATCTGTGCAGCAGCTTCGGTAAGGTAATACTCTCCTGTCAGCAGGAAAGCACATGGATGGGTTCGCCCGATTACGAAATGAAGTACATTGAGGAAGTAACGAGCAAGCTGCCCGCAATGCGCGGACTGGACTTTATGAACAACGATTTTGACGGCGTTGTGGAGCGCTCGAAGGCGTGGCACGAAAAAGGCGGAATTGTAACTATATGCTGGCATACGGGCGTGAACGGCTCGGGATATCGTGAGAGCCTTGACGACGACCCCGATTTTGACAAGCTGCTGACAAAAGGCACCGACGAATATAACGCCATGATATCGAGCTGGGACAGAGCCGCCGACGCGCTTGCAGAGTTACAGGACGCAGGTGTCGCCGTGCTGTGGCGGCCCTTCCATGAATTTGACGGAAAATGGTTCTGGTGGGGAAAAGGCGGCAAGGATAATTTCATTAAGCTCTGGCGGCAGATGTACGACTACTATACCAACGAAAAAGGGCTGAATAATCTTATATGGGTGCTTGGTTATTCGGGCGAAGTGAAAAAAGGCTGGTATCCCGGCGATGATTACTGTGATGTTATCGGCTCGGACACTTATGATAACAACACTAACCGCAAAGCGTGGAAAAAGCTCAAAGCGATGAATACGGGCAAGCCCCTTGCCTTTCACGAATGTGGGAACGTTCCATCTGTCGGCGAGTTTGAGAAAGACGGAGCCATGTGGTCGTGGTTCATGATATGGCACACGGATCATATCATGAACAATCCGCAGGATAATCTGAAAGAAGTCTACAACAGCGAAAAGGTGATAACGCTTGACGAGCTGCCGGAGCTTTAAAAGAAGATAGGGGGGAAATATTTGCAGAACAGACCCCTCCGCCGTTCACTCATTAGACCAAAACTCTGTATAAGCTACTCTAAATTTCATCATTAATCAAGAATAATTTATCCATAAGAATACATACGTCATCAACGTTTAAAGGAAAATACGAACATGATAAAACGAACAAAGAAATTCATAGCAGTCCCAATACTGCTTCTGTTTGCGGCGGGTGCGATCTGTCTTGGGATTTTCGCACTCGGGTCTTTTTCCGGCAAAGCGGTATGTTTTGCGCTCGGAGGACTGCTTGTAATCGCGGCAATATGTATGCTTATTTCGGCGATCTCCGACAGATCATTCGGAAAGATCTCACTTATTGCAGGGGCGATCCTCTGCATACCGCCGCTCGCTGCCGGTATCATTTTCTTCAACAAGATCAGGAGCGTGCTGAGCATCAGACAGGTCGGCAGCGGGTTATACAGCATGGAGTATGCCGACATTTTAAAAACGGACAAGCTGCTCGATACTGACATACATTCGGTTTCGGAAATGATCGAATGGCTGCGCAAAGAGGAATTCTGCGACCTTCCGTTTTCAATAGACGAGAAGAGAATCGGCTGCGCGGCATTTGCGGCAAAGACGCCCGAGGGAAACGTGCTCATGGGGCGAAATTTAGACTACGACACGACGGATACTGTCATGATCCATACCGCGCCGAAGAACGGCTATGCGTCTTACGCAATGGCAGATCTCGCGGTGCTCGGGGTCGGCAGCAGTGGAGGTATGATACCGCCCGATTCCGCGATTGGAAAGATCCTTATGCTCGCCGCACCGTATGGCGTTGTTGACGGTATCAACGAAAAGGGTCTCGGTGCAGCGATCCTTGCGCTGGAAATGAGTGAAAGTCACATGAACACCGACAAACATGATCTCTCCATATATACCGCAATTCGTGTGCTGCTCGACAAATGTGCAACGGTCGATGAAGCTCTGACGCTCCTTGCAGAACGGGATATACACACAGGTCTGGGCGTTTCATATCATCTGTTCATCGAGGACAAAACGGGGCGCTCCGTTGCGGTCGAGTGGCTTGACGGAGAAATGTGCGTCAACGAGCTGAATGCCGCGACGAACTCGGTTCTCACTCCGGGCAAGTATTACGATTTTGACGCGGACGAGAGACTTCCCGCTATCAACGCAGAACTCTCGGGGCATAACGGTATTCTCACGAAAGACGAAGCAAGAGACCTTCTGAAAAATGTTTCACAAAGCAACACGGAATGGTCATGCGTTTACGATCTCACGGAATGCTCTTTCGATGTCTACATGGATAAAGACTTTGATAACGCAATACACTTTCCGCAATGATGAAAACACAAAGAAAGGCAGACCCGATAATGAAAAAAACGATAGCCATGACCACCGCAGCAATAATTCTCCTCGCTTCCGGCTGCGGAAGTATCGAGGAAGAAAAAGCCGCCGCACCTAACACGGTTGACGAGGTATATTCTGTTTCGGAAAGCTCCGTCAGCGAGTCCGAAAGCGATACGGACGAAAGCAGCAGCACCGAAACGCTCACAATCGGGGAAGAAAACCCTGCTTTTGATAGATCCGAAAACTACTACGACGAGGAAAGACCGATATATGAAGTCGGGCCCAATATCGAAGGTTACAAGGGCGAGTATATAAACGACAGCAACTGCGTTATACTCAATCCGCATGATTATCGCGAGATCGACAAAGAAATGCTTTATTATTCTGCGGAGCTTGCCATCAAGCAGTACAACAGCATAGCGAA
>JAILFF010000160.1 GCA_024697705.1 Ruminococcus sp. | reverse complement strand
TTATCCTTGGAGTAGTTTGTCTCACGGCTTATCTTGAGGGGGATATTGTGAGCCTCTGCGTAGTCGATCTCCTGATCGCGTGACTTGATATCCCATTCTCTCCAAGGAGCGATGATAGTCATATCAGGAGCGAAAGCCTTGATAGCGAGCTCGAAACGAACCTGGTCGTTGCCCTTGCCGGTGCAGCCGTGGCAGATAGCGTCGGCGCCCTCTTTAAGAGCAATCTCGGCTATTCTCTTGGCGATGATGGGACGAGCAAACGAAGTGCCGAGCAGATATCTGTTCTCGTAAACGGCGCCTGCCTGAACGGTGGGGTAAACGTATTCCTCGATGAATTCCTTCTTAAGATCCTCGATATAGAGCTTGGACGCGCCCGTCTTGATAGCCTTTTCTTCGAGACCGTCAAGCTCGGTGCCCTGACCTACGTCGCCGGAAACCGCGATGACCTCGCAGTTGTTGTAATTCTCTTTGAGCCACGGAATGATGATGGAAGTATCAAGTCCGCCCGAGTAAGCAAGCACTACCTTTTTGATTTCTTTTGCCATGGGAAATTCCTCCGATCGAAACGTTTATTATCTATGCCGCGCTTTTTTGCGGGGCATTTTCTTCTTTGTACAAGTCTATTATACACCTTTTGCGCGGTTTGTCAAGGGTTATTCGATAAATTTAACATTTTATGCATAATTTCAGCCGATATAGCGAATAACAGTTGCTAATATACGAATAAATATGCATTTGACGCGCATATATGCGAATACTGCGCCGATGCTCCGCGCATAGCGTGTGCCGCACGCTTCGGCACCGTGAAAACGTATAACTCTCCAACCGATTCACGGACGAGGCTTGATTTATCGGCAAAATGACTATATGCAAGCCTTAAAGTTTGGACAATCCTACAAAGCTTAAATCAATGGTTGACAAAGCATTTGTGATATATTATAATAAATATGTAGTTAATTGTGAATTGTGTGTTACGCAGTTCATCCGCTTTTGGAGGTAATGTATTAATGAATATCAAAGAGGCAAAGGAGCAGATAGAATACGCTATTAAATCCTATCTGCTTACCGACGAATGGGGCGATTATCAGATATCGCTCGAAAAACAGCGTCCCGTGTTCCTGATGGGCCCTCCGGGAATAGGCAAGACCGCTATCATGGATCAGATCGCGCAGGACTTGCAGATAAACCTCGTATCCTACGCTATGACTCACCAGACCCGTGAATCGGCTATCGGTCAGCCTATGATCGTTGACAAGAACTTCATCGGACGCGAGGTAAAGGTATCCGAGTCCACCATGTCCGAGGTTATCGCGAATATCTATGAGACAATGGAGGAAACGGGAATTCGTCAGGGTCTTCTCTTCCTCGATGAGATCAACTGCGTTGACAGATCTATCGCTCCCATGATGCTCCAGTTCTTGCAGTACAAGATCTTCGGCAAGCATCAGATACCCGAAGGCTGGGTAGTTGCGACTGCGGGAAACCCGCCCGAGTACAACCACGCCGTTACCGAATTCGATATCGCGACCCTCGACCGTCTTAAGAAGGTAGACTGCGACCCCGAGTTCGGCTGCTGGAAGGAATTTGCTCTTAAGGCGCAGATCCACACCTCCATCATCTCGTTCCTTACGCTCAATCCCGATAATTTCTACGGCGTTGACCCCGAGGACGACATGATCGCCAAGAAAAAGCTCAACCCGAACGCCACTCCCGACTTCGTTACTTCCCGTGCATGGGAGGATATGTCGGAGATGATAAACCTCTACGAGCGCGGCGGTATCCCCGTTGACCTTATCCTTATCGAGCAGTACATACAGGATCACGACATCGCCGTTGATTACGAGGACTTTTACAGATATTACAACGAGATCAAGGACGGCATGGAGATCACCGAGATACTCCAGGGCAGAGCTTCCTCCGAGATCAAGGCGACCGCAAAGAGCCTCGACAGCGAAGCGAAGGCTATCTTCCTTGACATACTTACCGCCGAATGTTCGGGCGCTATGCAGCTCTCCCGCGAGTGGACGAGACTTCTTACCGAGATGCTGCCGCTGCTCCAGGATTCCGTTGAGAGACTGGGCGAGGGCTTCTCGAACCGTGAGGTATTCTCGAACAAGATCATGTTCCGTCAGCGCGAGCTTGAAAAGAAGATCATAGCGCGTGTTATCAGCTCCTCCAACAAGAAGGTAGAGCGCTGGATAATCCATACTCTCGAAGACTATCTCGACAAGACCACCGACTGCCGCGACAACCGCAGAGCGATACTGCTCGTAATGCAGCTGTACGACGAGAAGGTAAAGGAGATCCGCGGTATGACCAGCGGCTCCGTATCGGTATTCTTTAACGTAGTTAAGTTCATCATCGAGATCTACGGTACGGGCGAGGAGCTTTCCACCGTATTCAACAATCTCTATCTTAACGGCAACGCCAAGAAGTTCATTCAGACTTACGGTCTTGAAAGATTCATGAGCGACCCGACGGGCGTTACCCCCGAACCCGATATGAGCCTGTTCGATACTCTTAAGATCAACTACACCGTAGAAGACCCGAGAGACAAGTGGCGCAAGAACCCGATAACCTAAAAGAAGATAAAGGATAACAGATAAAAGATAAAAGATATTTGTTGTCAAGATTTTTGAATTTAACCAATTGTAGGGGCGCACCTGTGTGTGCGCCCTTTTTCAAACGATTTGACGGATAAGCGGGCGAACACGGGCACGAACTGCGGCTCGTGCCCGTGTCCGCTTCGCGGACGTTATTGAGGACGCTTCGCTCCGCAATTTACAAAGCTCAATTGAGCAGCGCATAATACGCGCCGCAGGCGCTCCTTAACTATACACTATACACTATTCACTTTTAACTTTTTGCGCGTTCACAAAAAATTTACACATCAGCCGCTTGACACGGGGCGGCGATGGGTGTATAATATTATGGTGACAGAAAGAAGAACTATGACCGTTCTCGCCTTGAACGCCGTTTGGCTGTGGAAAGGCTGCCGTGTGAATATCAGCTTGACCGAACATATTTTTCGGAAAACTTTGTATATTTTGCGGATACGGAACGGTATGGTTCTGTGTCCGCTTTTTAATTCAGCTTGGAGGTGTAGTGTTATTAACAACAAGGATTATAAGGTAAACGAGGATATCCGCGAAAAGGAGATCAGAGTTATCGACTCCGAAGGGAATCAGCTTGGTATCATGCCGTCAAAGGCTGCGCTCGAAAAGGCTTATGCGGAGGATCACGATCTTGTTATGATCGCCCCGACCGCTACCCCGCCCGTGTGCAGGATAATGGATTTCGGAAAGTTCCTCTTCGAGCAGCAGAAACGCGAGAAGGAAGCTAAGAAGAATCAGAAGGTCATGGACGTCAAGGAGATCAAGATGTCGTCAACGATCGACACCCACGATTTCGATACGAAGGTCAATCAGGCTGTGAAATTCCTGAAAAACGGCGACAGACTTAAGGTGGAGGTCCGCTTCCGCAAGAGAACGGTCGCTCACCCGCAATTCGGCGAGGAGCTTCTGAAGAAGTTCGCCGAGGCTGTTTCGGAGACAGGTGTTGTTGATAAGCAGCCCAAGATGGAGGGCAGAAGCTACGTTATGTACGTTTCTCCCAGATCGTCGAAGTAATAAATAACAAGGAGGATAAATATCATGCCCAAGATCAAGACTCATTCCGGTGCAAAGAAGCGCTTTACCGTTACCGGTACCGGAAAGGTAAAGTATCAGCACATCAATAAGAGACACAGACTGAACCAGAAGGATCACAAGCGCAAGAGAATACTCCGCGGCGCAGGCTATGCCGACGAGACCAATCTTGCAAACGTAAAGGCGCTCATTCCTTACAAGCACTGAGCCGCAGTAACAACTTGATGTAATTAACAGGAGGTAATAAACTATGGCTCGTATTAAGGGCGCGATGATGACTCGCAAGAGAAGAAACAAGATCCTGAAGCTCGCTAAGGGATATTTCGGTGCAAAGAGCAAGCACTTCAAGATGGCTAAGCAGGCTGTTATGAAGTCCGGTCAGTATGCCTACATCGGCAGAAGACAGAAGAAGAGAGACTTCAGAAGACTGTGGATCACCAGAATCTCCGCCGCCGCGAATCTTAACGGCATGAACTACTCCACCTTTATGAACGGCTGCAAGAAGGCGGGCATCGGTCTCAACAGAAAGATGCTTTCCGAGATCGCTATCAGCGACCCCGCAGGCTTCACCGCAATAGCCGAGCAGGCAAAGGCTGCACTCTGATATAAGTATCTTTTGCGCACAGGCTTTATGCGGCTTGTGCGCTTTTTTATTTTGGTGATAAGTATGGACATTAAGCTGATACTTCCGGCGCCCGAATACGAAGCGCAGGTCATGGAGCTTCGCGCCGAAATGTTTGCCGACGGCGAAGAATTCGCAGGCTGCGCGGGGCTTGACAAGGCTCAAAGCTATGCCGAATGGTGCGATAACCATACGCTGATGAAAAAGCTCTACGGTGAAAATTGCTCTACGTCGGACGTTTTTCTCGCGTTGAGGGAGTCGGATAACAGGGTGGTCGGGATAATCGATTACCGCTATGTGCTTTCGGATTTTCTGCTGAAATACGGCGGAAATACGGGCTATACCGTCCGCAAAACCGAGCGCCGTAAGGGTTACGGTGCGGAAATGCTGCGGCTTCTCATCGAAAAGGCTAAGGCTCGCGGGGATAAACGGCTGCTCGTCACCTGCGATAAGGACAATGAAGCCTCGCGCCGCACGATACTGAAATGCGGTGGGGCGCTCGAAAACGAAGTCGCGGACGAGGTGGGTCTCGGAGAAAGCGGCGTTATTCAGAGGTATTGGATAGAGCTTTAAAGCGCGGGAGGTGCCGAAAATGCTGATAACAAGTAAGGACAATCTGAAAATAAAACAGTACCGCAAGCTCGCCGAAAGCCGAAAAGCCCGCACCGAACAGGGGCTTTTCGTCGCGGAGGGTATGCGCGGGATAGTCGATATCGCGGGCGAAGCCGATATTTCGGCGCTTTTCTGCACCGAAGCGGCACTCGAAAAATATGCGGGGCTGCTCGATACGGGACGGCTTTCGCTTATCCCCGAGGACAGGCGCTTTACCGTAACCGACGAGGTGGCGGACAAAATGTCCGATACGGGCAGCACTCAGGGCGTGTTCGCGGTCGTGAAAAAGCTCGACCTGCCGCTTGAAGACACGCTCCCTATCGGGAAATACCTTGTTCTCGACGAGCTGCAAGACCCCGGAAATCTCGGCACGATGATAAGGACTGCCGCCGCCGTGGGGCTTTCGGGAGTTATTCTTAGCGGGAACTGCGCCGATCTCTACAACCCGAAGACCGTGCGCTCCTGCATGGGGAGCCTGACAAAAGTCAATATCTACATCGAAAAGGACGTTAGCCGCGTGCTGGCGGTGCTTGATAAAAGCGGGATAAAGACCCTCGCCGCCGTCGTGAGGGACGGGCAGAGCGTTTCCGAGACGGATTTCTCGGGCGGCTGCGCCGTAGTTATCGGCAACGAGGGAAGAGGGCTGCCCGAAGAGACCGCCACGCTTTGCCGCGAAAGGGTCACGATAAAAATGCGCGGCAGCACCGAATCGCTTAACGCCGCTATCGCGGGGACTATTCTTGTATGGGAGATGAGCGGACGTGACAGAGAACTTTGACGATCGCCGCGTTTACTGGATATGGCTGAGTTTGCTCTTCGGGGCGGGGGTGTCCTCGTTCTGGAAGCTCTGCCGCGGCTACGAGCGCGTGAGCGGCTTTGCGATGGAGCTTGCGGAGGGAAGGCTCGACGGCAGTCTGACCGAAGCTCAGAGGAAAAAGTGTGAGATGCCGTTTTCGGCAGCGGCTGAACTGCTCGACCGATGCAGACAGGAGGGCGTGAACGTCCTGACCTACCGAAGTACGGAATATCCTGCGGGACTGCGCAGGATCTCCGACCCGCCGATCATTCTTTACGTTCGCGGCGATACGTCGGCGCTGTCGAAGGAGCGCCCCGCGGTGCTGATGGTCGGCACGCGCACGCCGACGGCAGGCTCGGTAAGGACAGCCGAGCGCCTTGCGGGGGAGCTTGCGGAGCGCGGCGTTACCATCGTCACGGGGCTCGAAAACGGCATCGACGCCGTAGCGGGCGAGTCGGCTTCCGAAAATGGAATGGCTGCGGCGGTGCTCGGCAGAGGTATTTTCAGCGATCGGTACGCGCCCGAGCAGACGGCGAAGATAGCCGCAAGCGGTGCGGTGCTCTCCGAGTTTTCGGGCTTTGCGGAGTACGGCAGGATACCGTTCGAGCGCCGCAACCGCATATTGTGCGGACTGGCTCGGGCAGTGGTGTTCATCGAGTGCCGTTCGGACAGCAGGGGGCTTAACAACGCGGAGACAGCGCGGTCGATGAACAAGCCTGTGCTGTCGGTGCCGCCCGCCGATATCTACGACGGCAGGTTCTTCGGTCAGCGCGATCTGCTGCGGAGCGGTGCGCTGCCGGTATATTCGGCTGACGATGTGATGGCGGCGCTCGGCGGAAGGGCGGCGGAGCAGACCGTACCTCAGACAGCCGTTTCCGCGGCGGAAAAGTCGGCAAAAACGGCAAAAAAGGTGACAGCGCGGCAGACAATTACAAAAAATGAGCAAAAAAATGTCAGTGAGGGCTTGCATAAATCGGAAATGTCTGCTACAATAGATATAAGCGGCTTTTCGGAGGAACAGAAAAGGCTGTGGGAGCTGTTTGACAAGAGCGATACGCCGATACACATAAACAGGCTCTCGGAGGAGCTGGAAATGGGTATCCCCGAGCTCGTGCAGATACTCACCGAGCTGATGATCGAGGGCTGCATCACGGAGCTTTCGGGAAAGCGCTATGCAAGGGCTTGACGGTATGACGTCATGTGAGGAAAGAATTGAAAAAGAAAAAAGAGAATAACGGAGGGAATAATTTGTCCGATCTTATTATAGTTGAGTCTCCTACAAAGGTGAAGACGATAAAAAGATACCTGAGCGGTAATTATGAGGTAGTGGCTTCAAAGGGTCATCTGCGCGACCTGCCGAAGTCGAAGCTCGGCGTTGATATCGAAAACGACTTTGAGCCGCATTATATAAATATCAAGGATAAAGAGACCACGATCAAAGAGATAACCAAGCTCGCCAAGAAGTGCGACCACGTTTATCTCGCGGGAGACCCCGACCGCGAGGGAGAGGCTATCTCGTGGCACTTGGCGCAGATACTTAAGCTTGACTTAAACGACAAGAACCGCGTGACCTTCCGCGAGCTTACCGCTTCGGGAATAAAGGCGGGCATGAGCGCTCCGCGGCAAATAGACATGAACCTCGTTGACGCGCAGCAGGCAAGGCGTGTGCTCGACCGTATCGTGGGCTACAAGCTCTCGCCGTTCCTGTGGAGGAAGATTAGGCGCGGTCTGTCGGCGGGAAGAGTTCAGTCCGTCGCGGTAAAGATGATCTGCGACCGCGAAGAAGAGATACGAAAGTTCGTTTCTACCGAATACTGGTCGGTGGACGCGCAGTTCAAGACCGCCGCCATGAAGAAGCCCTTTTCGGCAAAGCTTGAGACCGTTGACGGCAAGAAGGCAGAGCTCGGTTCAAAGGAGCAGACCGACGGCGTGCTGAACCGTCTTGAAGGCGCTAAGTTTATCGTTACGAACGTGAAGAAGAGCGTCCGCCGCAAGTCGCCCGCCGCGCCCTTCACCACGTCAACTTTGCAGCAGGAGGCTTCAAAAAGGCTGTCTTTTCAGGCAAGGCGCACCATGAAGGTCGCTCAGGAATTGTATGAGGGCGTTGATATCAAGGACATGGGTCCCGTGGGTCTTATCACCTATATGCGTACCGACAGCCAGCGTATCTCAGACGAAGCGCGGGCGGCGGCTTACGAATATATCCGCAATAAATACGGCGAGGATTATATCCCCGACGAGCCGAACAAGTACAAGACCAAGGGCAACGCGCAGGACGCTCACGAAGCTATCCGCCCGACCCACCCCGAGCTTACCCCCGACATGGTAAAGGCGAGCGGCGTTACGAGCGACCAGTACAAGCTCTACAAGCTGATATGGGAGCGCTTCATGGCAAGCCAGATGGCGAAGTGTCAGCTGAACACGGTCTCGGTCGATATCGAGGCTAACGGCTGCGTATTCAAGGCTTCGGGCTATTCGATACGTTTCGACGGCTTTACCGTGCTTTACGAGGAAACGAAGGACGACGAGAGCGACACGAAAAACGACCTCACGGGCATAGAAAAGGACGCGGAAGCAAACCTTGTCAGCTTAGAGGGCAATCAGCATTTCACTCAGCCGCCCCCGCGCTACACCGAAGCGGCGCTCGTAAAGGCGTTCGAGGAAACGGGCATCGGCAGACCTTCGACATACGTGCCGACCATCACGACTATTTTGGCGCGTAACTATGTCGAGCGCGACGGAAAGCAGCTCAAACCCACGTCCTTGGGCGAGGTAACGAATCAGCTGATGAGCGAGCATTTCAACAAGATAGTCGATGTGAAGTTCACGGCGACTATGGAAAGCGACCTCGACAAGGTGGAAAACGGCGAAATGCAGTGGAAGGACACGATAAAGGAATTCTACGGCGATTTTGAAAAGGAGCTTGAAAAAGCCGAGAAGGACATGGAGGGCAAGCGCGTAAAAGTCCCCGACGAGGAGACCGACCAGATATGCGAGGTCTGCGGCAAGCCGATGGTGATAAAGCTCGGGCGCTTCGGTAAGTTCCTTGCGTGTACGGGCTTCCCCGAGTGTACCAACACCAAGCCCGTAGTTCATGATACGGGCGGGCTGTGTCCGTTCTGCGGCGGAAAGGTACTGATCAAAAAGTCGAAGAAAGGCAAGAAGTATTTCGGCTGCGAAAAGAACCCCGACTGCCGCTTCATGACATGGGACGAGCCGACGGCGGACAAATGTCCCACCTGCGGCAGTACGCTCTTCCGCAAGGGCGGCAAGAACGGCAAGCTCGTTTGCCACAAGGAAGGCTGCGGGTACGAAAAAGACTTGTCGGAGAACTGACCTAAAAGTTAATAGTGAATAGTGAATAGTGTATAGTTAATGTGCGCCTTCGGCGCGTATTATGCGGAGGCTGTGCCCCGCAAAAAAATTCACTGCTCAAATTTGCTTTGTAAATGCGGAGCGAAGCGAACGCAAGCGCGGCACGTTCGCCGCGCAACGTCCGCGAAGCGGACTCCTTAACTATTCACGGCACGAACTTGTTCGTGCAATCACTATTAACTATTAACTATTGATTGACTATTGATAATGAAAGATAATTATATTACAGTAATAGGCGCGGGGCTTGCGGGCTGTGAAGCCGCGTGGCAGTTAGCGCAGGCGGGAATACCCGTGCGGCTTTTCGAGATGAAGCCCGCGAAATTCACCCCCGCTCACAAGTACAAGGGCTTTGCGGAGCTTGTCTGCTCCAATTCGCTGAAAGCCGAGCGTATCGGTTCGGCGGCGGGTATGCTCAAAGAGGAAATGCGGCGGCTGGGGTCGCTGACCATGCTCTGCGCCGAACGTGCGCGGGTGTCGGCGGGCGGTGCTCTTGCCGTTGACAGAACACGCTTTTCCGACGAGGTGACGGCGCGGATACGCTCTCACCCGCTTATCACTGTCGAGGAGCGCGAGGTCACGGAGATACCCGACGGTCGCGTGATAATCGCGACGGGTCCGCTTACTTCCGACGCGCTGTCAAGCAGTATCGGGCGGCTTATCGGCGGGGAGTATCTCCACTTCCACGACGCGGCGGCGCCTATCGTCAGCTTCGAGAGTATTGATATGAACAAGGCTTTCTTCGCCTCGCGCTACGGCAGGGGCAAGGCGGATTACATCAACTGCCCGATGGAAAAGGACGAGTACGAGCGCTTTCACGAGGAGCTTGTCCACGCCGAGAGCGCCCCGCTCCACGAGTTTGACGGAAACGAGAAAGACGGCTTTAAGGTCTACGAGGGCTGTATGCCTGTGGAAGTTCTTGCCAAGCGCGGCGCTGACACCATGCGCTACGGTCCCTTAAAGCCCGTCGGTATTCGCCACCCCGTCACGGATAAGAAGTATTACGCGGTGGTTCAGCTCCGCGCCGAGAACGCCGGCGGTACTATGTACAACATCGTGGGCTTTCAGACGAACCTTAAATTCGGCGAGCAGAAGCGCGTGTTCTCGATGATACCGGGGCTTGAAAACGCCGAGTTCCTGCGGTACGGCGTTATGCACCGCAATACGTTCATCAATTCGCCGAAGCTCATGACGGCGCGGTTCAGTATGCGCGAGCGCCCCGAGCTGTACTTTGCGGGGCAGATGACGGGCGTTGAGGGCTACATCGAATCGGCGGCGAGCGGTATTCTTGCGGGACTTAATACGGCGCGTGACGTCAAGGATCTGCCGCCCGCGATACTCCCCGAAACGACTATGCTCGGGGCGCTCGCAAACTATATCAGCGACGAGACCGTGACGGATTTTCAGCCGATGGGCAGCAATATGGGCGTTCTGCCGCCGCTCGAAAACCGCATAAAAGGCAAAACGGAGCGCTACGAGGCGCTTGCTCTTAGGGGGCTTGCCGACCTCGACTGCTTTATAAAGGGGCTGTGACATGGGGTTCGGCGTAAAGACATGGGTCTTCGCGGCGGCTGCGGCGGTGCTCAACACGGCAGCGATGTTCTACGCAAATATATTCTCTGTATTTGATAAGCCGTACAGCACCGAAGTCAGTCCCGCGGCGGGGATAGCCTTGCTGATAACGGCGGCGCTTGCCCTTGCGGAGTACGTTTATTTCGGACGAAAGGACACGGGCAGACAGCGCATTTACCGCTTTGTGCAGCACAATCTGCTGTCGTTTTTCGCGGCTTACGGCGGGTTCGTCGTGTACAGCGCGGCGGGCTTGCGGGAGAGATATGTACTCGATACTGTGGTTTTCAATTCGCTTATACCCGCCTGCTTTCAGAGGTTTTTCTATATTACGGCGGTCGGGTGGATAGTCTGCGGGATAATTTCTATCGTTAATAAAAAGCGTACAAACAGTTACGAAAATCAGGATAAAGATAATAATGCTCTTGACACGGAGGAAATGAAATGAACATAGTAATAGACGCATTCGGCGGGGACAACGCGCCTCTCGAAGTCATAAAGGGCGCTATCGACGCTAAGAACGATTTCGGCGTTGACATCACGCTTGTCGGCGACGAACAGAAGATACGCGAATGTGCCAAGGACAACGGGCTCGATATCGAGGGGCTGATGATTCGCCACGCGCCGACGGTCATTGACGTGTGCGAGGAGCCTACCGAGATAGTCAAGGGCAGGAAGGACTGCTCTATGGCGGTGGGTATGAAAATGCTCTCTGACGGCGAGGGAGACGCATTTCTCTCTGCGGGGTCTACCGGCGCTCTGGTGGTCGGCGCTTCGATGATAGTCAAGCGTATCAAGGGCATAAAGCGCCCCGCCTTGGCTACTGTTCTGCCGACGGCGGGCGCTCCGACGATGCTTCTCGACAGCGGCGCCAATGCCGAATGCCGTCCCGAAATGCTCGTGCAGTTCGGCATAATGGGCAGCGCCTACATGAACAAGATACTGAAAGTCGATACTCCCCGCGTGGCGCTTGCCAATATCGGCAGCGAAGAATCGAAGGGCAGAGAGCTTGAAATCGAGACCTACAAGCAGCTCGTGGCGGCTCCCGTGAACTTCATCGGTAATATCGAGGCGCGTCAGGTGCCGCTCGGCGACGCTGACGTGGTAGTGGCTGACGGCTTCACGGGGAACATCATGCTGAAACTCTACGAAGGCATGGGCAAGTTCTTCTCGAATGAGCTTAAGAGCATACTCACATCGGGCGTGAAAAACAAAATGGCGGCTCTCATGATAATGCCCTCCGTCAAGGAGTTCAAGAAGAAGGTCGATTACAGCGAGTACGGCGGAGCGCCGCTCTTAGGCACGCTTAAGCCCGTCATAAAGGCGCACGGCAGCTCCGACGCGAAGGCTTTCTACAACGCGGTGCGCCAGGCGAAGCTCTTCACCGAAACGGGCGTTATCGACACCATTACGGAGGCGCTCGCGGAGATGAAAAACAGATAAAAGATAAAAGATAATAGATAAAAGATATTTGTCGGCGCGGCATGGTCCGATTGGAAGAAAATGGAACAAAGGGAAGAAACCCTTATATATATATAGTTTCTTCTTCCCTGAAAGACAGGCAAAGCAGGGAAATCGGAGTATTTCCCCGCTTCGCTAAAGTCTTCCGTTATTTCACACAGAAATTCACAAACGAGCAGACAATCCCTACCTATTAAGTAGGAGAGTGCTGACGCTCTAT
>JAILFF010000141.1 GCA_024697705.1 Ruminococcus sp. | reverse complement strand
AAGATAATGTCAACGATATGATCTAAATATTCGCGGAAATCAATTTCGTTCCATTTATTGGAACACTTGTAGGGGCGCACCTATGTGTGCGCCCGCAAACTATGCTGGCAATACAACAATACGGGCGCACTGCACGAGCCGTAGTTCGTGCAGTGCGCCCCTACATAATGCACAATTTTTTATGAAAATTTTGAAAATTGATTTTTACACGGAATACTTGCGAAATTAAGTTGTAAAACCATAATTGCAAAGCCAGTAAAAAACGGGGTGCAGAGGAAGCTCCCCCGACCCCGTTATCTGTTTTATTCTATATCAAGATAATCCTTATTGTGCGTGGTGTCCTCGATCACATTTCCGTCCGTGTCCCATGTTATGCTGCCGTCGTCGTCAATGGGTGAGAATTTAATGGTGAACTTTTCGTCGGGGGTTTCGGGCGAGTGTGTCTCCCACGAGCAACCCTGCATACTGCCCTCAGCCCAGTGAAACGCCCTGACATAGCCGGGTATGTCGTCCCCTGTTTTTGCTTCTCCTATCTCGCAGACCGTCATGCCGTTTATGCTTAAGAATCTGTCTCCCTCCTGCACGGGAATAGTGAACTCCTTCGCGTTCAGCCCCATTGCGTACAGTTCGGGGTTCCAGATCGGGTGCTTGAAGGTCAGTTCGACCACGCCGTTCTCGCGGGTGACTTCCATATCCCCGGGAGGAGCGTACAGCATAATAAACAGCTGGTCGTCGGCAACAAGATCGCGGTGAAAGTCCTTGAACTTGCAGTTCGGGAAAGCGGCATGATGAACGCTTATCACATCCGCGACGCCCGCGTCGTAGGGGATTATCATGGCGTCACGCAGGATATATTTGGTAGCGCCGAAGAAGCAGAACGCGCCGATGATTATTGCGAAAGCCCCCGCAAGAAAGCAGAGAAACGAGACCAAAAAGCTCTTCCTGCGCTTCTTCTTGACCATTTTCCGAAAGCTCTTTACCGTGTCGTGGGTGTCTTCGGTGAGCGGGATCTCCTCGCCCAACTTTATCAGTTCGAGAGCGCAGGGCGGGCATTTGTCGATGTGAGCCTTAACTGCGTCGGCGGTCTCGCTGCTTACCACTCTGTCGTGATAAAGCGGCAGCAGGTCCCGCACGATGGCGCAGGTAAGCTCGGGCAGTTCGTTTGTGCCGTTTGTCTGTGTATTTGTATTATTATTTATCTCCGTCATAACGTTCCTTCCTTTCTCATAATGTCTTTTATCTTTTCTTTTGCGCGGTAGTAGGTGACACGCGCCCAGCTGTCCGTTCTGCCGAAGAGCGAGCCGATATTCGCAAAATCGAGCTGCCCGAACACCCTGAGCGAGAACACCTCCTTGTACGGTTCGTCAATGGAGTGCAGCGCCCTCATCACGGTCATAGCGGTGTCGCGGTCGGCGGCGCGTTCCTCTATCGAGGGCGAGCTGTCGGGCAATTCTTCGAGCGGTTCGGAGCCGACATTGCGGGAATGTTTCTTTGCGCGGTCGATGAGCAGATTCTTTGCTATGGTGCAGAGCCATGTATAGAGGCTGCTGCCGCCCGAGAACTTTTCCTTTGCGCCGAGAGCGCGGATAAACGTTTCCTGCGTGACGTCCTCGGCTTCGTGAGCGTTGCGGCAGAGTGTCAGCACATAGCGGTAGACGGCACTGTATTCGGCGCAGAGAGCCTGCTCGGTTATTTCGGGCGGATCGTTTTTCTTTTTGTTTTTGTCGGCACTGCCCACTTGCGGCACCTCCTTTCCGAAAGAATCAAAGCGCTTTTTTGTCTTTCTGTTTAGTTAGACGGCTGAAAAGAGAAAACGTTACAGGATTTTTTAAATTTTTTTTTATGAGCATTTATGATCGCAGATCCGCACGGGTTCTTAACGCCATGCAGGTGCGCACCTACATGATTTAAAGTTCAATAATAAAAATCCGGAAAGCCCGTCAGAGCCTTCCGGATAGTAAATATGCCTGTGTTGTATGACAGATCAGTCAGCCATCATCAAAGTGTTGGTGTCAAGATCGGTGTTTACGTTGTAAACTATGTTGCCGTAGTCGTTAGTGAACGAGAACGTGAAGTTATATCCGCCGTTATAGGTGATGAAGAAAGAAAGCCCTTCGGTATCGGCAAGTACGGAGCCGTCGGTGAGATACTGATCCTTAAAGAAATCGGGGATCGGCGTGCTCTTGACCGCATTGTCGTCGCCCAGCGTCAGAACGCTTACGAGCGGCACGTTGGAAGCCACGGGTCCCATCGTGTTGAAAAGAAGGATACGTCCGTCGGACAGGGCATAGTGATAGTTGGTACCGTTGGTCTCGTCGTAAACACCGCCCTCGTTCCAAACCTTGCCGTCGGTGCTGTAATAGCTCTGATAATACGCATGACCTGCGCCGCCGTCTGTCGGAACGATGCAGTAATATTTGCCGTTTACAACATTGCCGAGACCATTTCCGACAAGGTCGTTAAAGGTGAAGTCGCCGTTTACCGTCGAGAATATATGATCTCCTGCCGCACTGAAATCGGGAGCGCTGTCCTGAGGATCGCCGGACGAGGCGTCCGAGGAATCGGCTTTCGAGTCAACTTCTTCGAGCGTGGGAACTTCCGTAATGTTGGTAATGGGTTCGTCGGTTGCGGGAGTGCCTGCGGCGTCGTCTGCGGGTGCAGCGGGAGCAGCGGCTTCGCTTTCGGCGGGAGCGGAGGTAGTAGTCTCGAACTGCGGAACGCTGTCAGTCTTTTTATCCTCGTCTACCGAGCCGCAGCCGGAGAAGGAAAGCATTGCCGCAGCAGCGGCTATTATCGCTATATATCTTGCCTTCATGTTGATTGATTCCTTTCTGTTTTTTCATTTTGCAGTCTTTACGTTCGGATAAAGCCGTAATGCCGTGCTTCGGCGGCGTTCACCGTTCAATATAATTTAACACGGCATTGAGTAAGCACAATGAAAGAAAAATGAAATATTTTTCACCAAGTATATTATATCACACAAGAGCACGAATGTCAATCACAAAATAACGCGATATCGGACAGAAAAACTGTTGTTTTTTTACTATAAAACGGCGTGAAACGAGCGATTTTTGCTTATCGGGGCGATATTTACGACATTCGCGCAAGAAAAATCGGCAATTTTCTTGTTTCCGTACTGTTTTGCTGATCTATTCGCTTTGCTTGTTTTTGCTTTATTGATCGGCGGGATATACAATAAACGGTATCGTCATTTCATCGGGCGTAAGGCTTCCGTGCATGGATCTCCACCGCTCTTCGTTAAAGTAAATCGACAGATCGGAAGCCGCTATCGCAAGATAGTCTCCCAGCATCGCACGGAACTCCTTATGCTCACGTCCCGTGCCGAAAAGCTTCATTTCAAGCGCTTTTTCAGTCGGCATAAGGATAAAATCGTCGCCGAAAGCATCAAGGAAACGCTCCCTGAGCTCGCTTTCTCTGCCCGGCTTGACGAACAGATTCAGCACACGCGGTTCAAGCGAGGGCGTGCGCACAAGGCAGTCGCTTATCCCGGGATATTTCTTAAGCAGCGCAACGCGATTATTGATATGCCCGTGGTCGGCGGTGACGATTAGCAGCGTGTTTTTCAGCTTACGCGCCGTTTTTTCAAGGAGGTTTTCACAGTCCGTCAGCACTTGTCTTGCTTCCGCCGTGCCGCGCCCGCGCTTGTGGAGTGTGGTATCGGGCTCGCTCCAATAACAATAGATATATTTCTTCCCGGGCTGACCGCAGAGCTTTTCAAGCCTGCCGCAGATATGCTCCATGTCTCCGGGGAACGGCGGCATGAACGGGAAGCAGTCGTAAGCCTGTCCGCCAGCCGAGTTTATCCTCG
>JAILFF010000119.1 GCA_024697705.1 Ruminococcus sp. | reverse complement strand
TACAACGCCTTCGCTCACCGTGCAGAACAAAGACGGCGCAGATGTTACCGTAACTCAGACAGGCACCAAGCTCGCGAATATCGGCAAGATGACCATAACCGACGAAGGGCTGACCACCGAGCTGATAAGCGAAGTCCCCGCTCCGGACGAGACTATCCCCGCCGACAGCTATACCGTCATTGCGGACAGGGGCGGCGCTGACAGATATGTTGATTCCGAAACAAACGTAAAGATAAACGAACTGAATGCCGAGATTGAAAAGCAGAACCGGAAGATAGGCGAAACGGCATTCACGCTTTACGACTGCGACCCCGAAACAGGCGTTCGTAGCGTAAGGAACGGCGAGACAAATCTTGGCGATCTGTGTGCAGATGCGGCGAGAGCTTATTATAATGCCGAGATCGCTATCCTGAACGGCGGCGGCATAAGAAAGACAATTCAGGCAGGGGATATTCGCTATTTAGACCTCATGAATACCCTTCCTTTCGGTAATTCGATATGCGTTTCAAAGGTGACAGGTCAGCAAATACTCGATTACCTTGAAAATAACGTCAGCAGTTATCCCAAAGAAAACGGCGGTTTTCCGAACGTGTCGGGCATAGAATATACGATAGACAAAAGCATTGAAAGCACCGCCGCCGTGAACGAGTTCGGCGAATTTACAGGCGTGACGGGCGGATACAGAGTCAATAACGTACTGATAAACTGCGAACCGCTCGACAAGGAAAGGCTATACACTCTCGCTTCGAGCAGTTACCTGATAAAAAACGGCGGCGACGGTTATATAATCAGCGGGAAAAGCGATCTGTTCATTGACGAGGGAGTGCTTCACGCTGACGCGCTTGCCGACTACATCGAAAACGATTTGGGCGGAATTATCCCCGAAGAATACAGCGACCCCTACGGAAACGGCAGGATAAAGGTGTCCGACGGAACTGCAAATGAAGATGAAAAAGAGCAGGAGGAAAAGCCCGTTCCCGAACCTCAGCCGTTACAGCCGTTGGCTGCGGTCGAATCTTCGGGTTCGGTCTCGGTCGTGATTCCCGGCAGAGCTGCCATAACTAAAAATGTAACACCGACCTCCGGAAACGCAGCACAAAGCGTCGCGGATACTTCGTCGGCTTCGGCGGCAAACGCGGCTCCTACGGCGGCGGTTCCTGCAAGCGGCGGCGAGAATCCCGCGACGGGCGCGGCGGTATCTTCGGCAATGATCTTTTCTCTCGCCGCGATCATCGTAACAAAGAGGAAACAATGATCTTGATTTGGCTTCGATATGACTGTCTATAACCTTGCGGGCTATGACGATTAAGGCTTTTTGGCGCAGCGGACTGAGATGTTCTGTCAGTTTTTCTTTATAAATTATTTATCTGCGAATCAAGCAAAAGGTTTTCCGTATCTAATCCCGATATACACATTCGTTTGATTCTTTCGGCTGTTGACATTGCTTTGAAACTGTCTGTATTTGACCATTTCTCCAGGTTTTCCGCAGACTGCACCGCAAGCTCCGAGACCGCTTTGCGCACCTTCTCGGGCAGACCATTTGTATAGACCAAGAACCTGCTGCCGCATCCTTCGATGATACCCATAAAACGAAGGAACCATTCAGCCTTATAGAAACCGAATGTCTCATATATCCCGATAAAATCAGCCATTAACTCGTCGTGCAGGATATTGTTTGAAATGCCGTAGGTCTGTTTGGTGAAATAATGGGTACATTCGTGAGCCAGCCGCAGCAGAACAGATTTATCACGCCAGTCATCTTCATCGTTCAGCCCAAGCTCTGCTGCGGGAACATTGCTGTAAGGCTTCGCGGAAATAATGATAAAACGTGTCGTTTTTCCCGATACAAATGAAGCTCCTGTTTTTTCAATTCCGTCGGGACGAATACCCTTATGAACAATATTTGTTACGAGCTCTTCAAAATCGGCAGTGTTTTCCACAGATATAACAGGTATTTTTCCCGCAAATGAATCGTATATCCTGATATCGAGTGTATCGGGAGAATTGAAAGTAATTGGGCGCTTCGGGCAAATTTTTTGATTGATCGCCGCAGCCGCACCAAAAATTTCGGAATAGCTCACTATTTTATCCCATATCTCAAGAAATCCCGAATCCGAAGTGTTTGATTCACGGGTATTCTCAAAGCGGTTTCGGGTATATTCTGCGAAAATTGCCTGTTCTTCCGTGTCAAAATCAGATTTACGGATAATATCCTTCATTGACATAATATCATCTCCTATACTATTTGTTTGGCAGAGAACGGAAAAGTGCTGTTACTGTGAGATAATGACACTTTATTCTGCCATAAATCATTGTTAATAAATGAGGCGGTCAAAGTGAAGTGACCGCCTTTGTTTAATTATACACAATTTCTACGGGTAAACACATGGCTTCGTTGCTAAGAATGGTCAACTAATTATCTTAAATCTTACGATATGCTCGCTTTCGCCCGGCAGCCTTTGAGCAACCTTTCGGAATATCGCCGCGGAAATATCATTGTCCGTTTTCGCGAAGATCTCGCCCGCGTTACCGCTGCATTCCGCTTCGATAGTCTGCTCGCCGCTTTCCTCTCCGACGTTCACACGCACAGTCACCGAGCGGTTTTCCGACTTGCCGAGCGCGGGCAGGATATACGCATTGCACATTTCTTCAGCCGCGAGAAGACAATTCTTCGCGGCTTTTTTGCTCATAAATTGTCTGCCGCAGAAATCGTCAAGCCCGCCAAGCAGCCCGATAATGTCGTGTTCCGCCGATGTCAGCGTGTATTCGTAGCTGCGTATACGGAAGACGAACCGCCTTGTCGCCTCACGCTGCGGTGAGCCGAATATCTGTTCGGGCGTGCCGTCCTCATAAATCCCGCCGTCATCCATGTAGAACACTCTCGTTGAAACGTCCCTCGCAAGCCGCATTTCGTGGGTAACTATAAGCATGGTCAGCCCGCTTCCCGCAAGGCTTTTGATTACCGAAAGCACCTCCGAGACCATTGTGGGATCAAGTGCGCTGGTGGGCTCGTCGAAAAGCATGATCTTAGGCTTCATCGCAAGCGCACGGGCGATAGCCGCACGCTGTTTCTGACCGCCCGAAAGCTCGTTCGGATATTTTCGCGCCTTTCCGTCAAGCCCGACCTTTTCGAGCTGCTTCATTGCCTCGTTGTACGCTTCAATTGCGGGAATGTGAAGAATATCCTGCTGAGGCATCATTATGTTTTCGGCAATCGTCTTGTGCGGGAAAAGGTTGAATGACTGGAACACCATTCCCATTTTTCTGCGGACGGCGGACAGGTCAGTCTTCGGGTCGCAGACGTCAACGCCGTCCACGATAACCGACCCCGCTGTGGGCGTTTCAAGCCTGTTGATACAGCGCATAAAAGTCGATTTGCCCGTGCCCGACGGTCCGATTATGCTGATGACCTCGCCCGCCTCGATGTTCACATTTACGTCCTTGAGCGGCACAACGTCGGCGTATTCCTTGCGCAGTCCCTTTATCTCTATCAGGCTCATTTCAGTCCACCCCCTTGATCTTTCTTTGTTCGCGCTTTTTATCGAACGCATTTTCCGCCGAAGTGATTATCTTTGTCAGCAGCCATGTGAGGATATAGTAGATCACCGCCGCCGTAATCAGCGGGAAGAAAGCCTCCATCGTGCGGCTTCTCACAAGGTCTACGGCACGGGTCATTTCGAGAACGGTTATGTAGCCCGCGACGCTTGTTTCTTTCACCAGCATAACGAACTGCGTTTTCAGGGTAGGGAAGTAGATACTCTTCGACTGCGGAAGAATCACTCTTCGGAACGCGACCTTTTCGCTGTAACCTAATGCCAGCGCCGCTTCGCGCTGTCCCTCGTCAACCGCCATGACCGCGTTATGGATAAGCCCGTAAGCCCTCGCTCCGAAGATTATCGTAAAGCCGATTATCGCAACTATCAGCGCGGGCGCGTCGAGCTTTCCGAACACGATGTAATACATCACCATGAGTATAACGACCACGGGAATTCCCGTGATAAGGCTCGAATATGCCGCGATCAGCTTGTTTATTATGAAATTGTTTTTATGCCGCAGAAGCACCAGCCCGAAGCCGAGAAGTGTTCCGAGCGTTCCCGCGCATATCGCCATTATGACCGTGCGCCCCAGACCGAGAAGTATCATCTTCCAGCGCGAGTCGGTTATAAACGTGCGCTCGAAGCTTGCTTTCAGGTTATCCGCAAACGTCGGCTGTTCGACAGTCTGTTCAACCGCACGGACAACGAGCAGATATTGGCTTTTGCGGTATGGTACCATATCGAGCATTTCTTTGCGTTCCGCTGTGACGGCGACGGGGGTTGCTATGTCTATCTTCCCCGATTGCAGCGCGGAAAGCACGGCGCTGAACTCCATTCCGGTGAATTCAAGATGAACGTCCATTTCCCGCGCTATTTCAAGCATAAGCGCTATTTCAAGCCCCACAAGCTTTCCGTCATCCGAAACATAGGACAGCGGCACAACGGTATCGCAGGAGCCGACTTTTAACGTTCCGTTAGAGCCTGCCCAGTCCTGCTCCTGGATAACCTTTTTGCTTTCGTCGGTGCCTGTCCATATTTCATAAAGCTCCTGCACCCGCTGATCTCCTATTTTTTCCAGAGCCGCCTGCCATTCGGCGCTTCTCGGGTCGTTCTTGCGGAATGTAAAAGCCATATATGTTTCGTCAAAAGGCTCCGGAAAAATTGTGATACTGCTGTCCTGCGCCGTAATAACATCTGCAATTGAATCAATGGTAAGAAATGCGTCTATCTTGCCGGATTTCAGCGCAAGCGACATATCCGGTATGGTAGAATAATATGAGTATTCGCCGATTTCGTTTACCTTGCTTTCGATTATTTCCCCGTAAGCAGACCCGTTCTGCATACCGAAGGTCTTTCCGTTAAGCTCAGATAAGCTTGTAAATTCGGGTACTGTTACGACCTTTTCCTTTGCACGGACAACAAGCACATACGTCCCCTTGTGGTAAGGCACAAGATCAAGTATCTTCTGACGCTCTCCGGAAACGACAAGACAGGAATTGGCAATATCGGATTTTCCCGTTTCAAGCGAGGCAAGTATCGAGCTCAGATCCATGCCCGAAAAATCAAGATGCACATCAAGTATTTTTGCCATTTCGAGCAGAACAGCTATTTCCAGACCTTCGAGCCTGCCGTTGTCCGCGACATAGCTTACCGGCGGCACGCTGTCACTTGAAGCGACCCTGACGGTTCCGTTCGTGCCCGGCCAGTCCTGTTCGGGCAGGACTTTTTTGCCGTCGTCCGTACCCGTCCAAATCTCGTAAAGCTCCTGTATGCGTTCCTCGCCGAGCTTTTCAAGGGCGGCTTGCCAATTGCCGGTATCGGGGGAATCCTTCGGAAGAGCAAAGGCTACTTCCAGTTCGCCGAAGGGTACGGGGAAGGCGGCAAGCTTTTCGTCCTGATTTATCATCGTTTCCGCGACCACATCGCCTGTGAGAAATGCATCTATCTTTCCCGCTTTGAGCGCCAGCGCCATGTCGGGGATAGACGAAAAATACTGATATTCTTTCACATCGGCGACCTTGCTTTCGATTATCTCCGCGAACGGCGAGCCG